>QHPY01000196.1 GCA_003219215.1 Verrucomicrobiota bacterium
CGGCAAAAGAGGGCGCGACATCGGCGAAAAGTTGGCGTGCGATGTTTTCAGCCGTTGGCGGTAGCTGGCGAAACGCGGGATTGTCTTCGTTCAAAAACTTATGATCGAAGCGTTCATCGACAATTTCTCCCGCACGTTTTTTGATTTCACTGATGTTGATGAGCATTCCGGTGACCGGATCGACTCGCCCGCTAAAAATAAAATAGGCAGTGTAATTTCGACCACTGCCGTAGCGCGCGGCGGTTTCCAGACCAAACGCCGCAAGGTTTTCGCTATCGGTCCAAGGCGAAAAAAACAGCCGGCGCGAGGCCGAGAACTCAAGCCGTTTGCTGACCGTCAGAAGCATGATGCAGCAAACATACTACGGGTCATTATTCAACGCGCGAACGCACCAGATTTGACCCTCACCTGCCGCTTCGCGACTTTCTCTCCCTGCCAGAGAGAGAATGGAGCGAGTGGGACGAGCGACATGGCCAGCTACGCCGCGAGGGCAGTGGTCGAGCGCTGCGGGAAGCAGCCGGGGGATACAATTGAGGTGAGGGTGCTCTATTCTTTTAAGAGCGAGAGAAATTCAGAGCGCGTGCGCGCGTCTTCCTTGAACGAACCGAGCAGACAGGACGTTTTCATGATCGAGTTCTGCTTTTCGACTCCGCGCATCATCATGCAAAGATGTTTTGCTTCCACTACGACAGCGACGCCGTTTGGCTCAAGACAGTCCATCAGGGACTGCGCAATCTCGGTGGTGAGGTTTTCCTGAATCTGCAGGCGCCGCGCAAAAACGTCTACAACGCGCGCGACTTTGGACAAACCGATCACTTTGCCATTCGGAATGTAAGCCACGTGGGCCCGACCGATGAATGGGAGCAAGTGATGTTCGCACATCGAATAAAGCTCGATGTCTTTGACCAGAATAATCTCGCTCGCTTCCGAATCGAAGATGGCGTTGTTAACGATCTCTTCGACGCTTTGGCGATAACCTTGCGTGAGAAATTCCATTGCCCTCGCCGCGCGGGCCGGCGTTTTTACCAAACCTTGTCGCGTCGAATCTTCCCCGATCGCATCGAGCAGGTCGCGATAGATTTTAGTTAGCTTTCCGAGTTGTCCCGGCGGCAACGGCTCGGCGTAGCGAGACAAGCGATCTTCAGTTTCGATTTCGGAGTCAAACGTTCGCAAGATCGACAATCCTTAATCCAACCAACTCTGCGGATATTTTTCGTCGTCGAGCGCGACTGCCTGCTCGGTCAGCTCGAGCGTGTGTTGGGTGTCGAACATGACCGCCAGCTCTTCGGTGCGCGTCGCGTTCTTACTCGCCATAATCGTTCCCGGATGCGGTCCGTGCGGAATCCCGCGCGGATGCAGCGTGATCGACGCCGGCTCGATCCCGCGGCGTGATCCGAAATTTCCGCGGACATAAAACAAGACTTCGTCAGCTTCGACGTTGTCGTGGACCCACGGAATTTTCACGGCTTCGGGATGCGTATCCAAGAATCGCGGCGCGAACGTGCAGACAACGTAACCGCGGATCTCGAATGTCTGATGGATCGGCGGCGGTTGATGCACGGTGCCGGTAATCGGCTCGAAATCCTGCGCGTTAAAAGTGAATGGATAAACGTGGCCATCCCAGCCGACGACGTCGAACGGGTGATGCGCCATCGTCACGCAGGTCCAGCGCGGACCGTCCTTTACCAGAATTTCCGTGTCCTCTTCCTTGTCGATCGTGTTGA
>QHPY01000126.1 GCA_003219215.1 Verrucomicrobiota bacterium
TTTGGCGGCCAATCATTCCGCGCCGAGCAAATGGAGAAAGTGAAACGCGCCGCGGAATGGAACAAAACGCGCGATCGTAAGATCGACATCGAAGTGGACGGCGGCATCAACGCCGAAACCGCGCGGGTTTCAATTCAAAACGGCGCGAATGTTCTCGTTGCCGGCACTTCAATTTTTCGCGCGCTTGATTACGCGAAAGCAATCCGCGACCTGCGCGGCTATTGACCGAGGCGCGCTAACGCTTCATCACCGGCTCCGCGTCCTCGGTCGTTTCCGCCATCACTTCGTCGGTCTGCGTGACGCGGACGACTTCTTCGATGGTCGTGTTGCCCTTCGCGACCCGACGCCAACCGTCCTGCCGCAATGTTTCCATGCCTTCGGCAATGGCGCATTGCTTGAGCTCGCCGCCATCTTTCTTTTGCATGATCAGTTTCCGCAACGGCTCGGTCACGACGCAAATCTCGTAAATGGCAGCACGGCCTTGATAGCCGGTGTGCCGGCATTGTTCGCAACCTTTGCCCCGTGTGAATCTGGCGCCGAGTTCTTTTAACGGGAACCCGATCTCGGCCAGATACTCGCTCGGATACTCAACTTTCTCGGCGCACTCCGGACAAACTGTGCGGACGAGTCGTTGCGCGATGAACGATTTCACCACCGACGCGAGCAGAAACGGTTCCACGTCCATATCGAGCAGGCGGGTGATTCCGCCAACAGCGTCGTTCGTGTGCAGGGTGCTGAAAACAAGGTGGCCGGTCATCGCCGCGCGAATCGCGATGTCCGCCGTCTCGACGTCGCGGATTTCGCCGACCATCACCACGTTCGGGTCCTGCCGCAAAATGTGTCGCAAACCGCGCGCGAATGTAAAATCGATCTCCGGCTTCACGTCCATCTGCAAAACGCCGGGCAGTTTGTATTCAACCGGTTCTTCGATCGTGATGATCCGGCGTTGGACCGAATTGATTGTGCTCAGAAAGCAATACAACGATGTCGATTTTCCGCAGCCAGTCGGGCCGGTGAGCAAAATGATTCCGTTCGGTTGTGCGAGCAGATGCCGGATCGTTTTCTCCTGCTTCTTGCTCATGTCCAGCCGTTGAAAACCGAACTGCTGGCCGCCGCGCGCCAGCAAACGCAAGCTGATCGACTCGCCGTTCACCGTCGGAATGGTTGAAACGCGAACGTCGATCTCCTGATTACTCGCCTGCAAATTCATGCGCCCATCCTGCGGCAATCGCCGCTCGGCGATGTCCATGTGCGACATCACCTTGAGTCGGGAAATGATCGCCGAGTGGAGCAACCGCAACTGCGGCGGGACCGCGACTTCGTGCAGAATTCCGTCGATCCGGTAACGAATGCGAATGTCGTTCTCGAGAGGCTCGACGTGAATATCGGTCGCGCGCTCCACGATGGCCTCGCGAATAATCTGGTTCACAAATTTCACTACCGACGCTTCCGGGTCGTCGGAGCTGATGTCGGTTGCGGTTTCGCCTTCCTGCAAAATTTCGAAGTCGCGCTTCGATTTGAGAATCTCGTCGAACGTTTCCGCGCCGACGCCGTAAAGGGTTTTCATCGCGCGCAACAATTGCGGGCGCGGCACCAGCACCCATTCGGCCGGTTTTTTTAGAAGCTGACCGGCGAGCTGACGGCCTAACGAATTGAACAAATCGTAAGTTGCGAGCACGACCGAGGTTTCTTTCACTTCAATCGGCAAAATGTGATGCTGGAAAACGAAACGGCTCGGCAAGATCGACAAGGTGTCGCGCTCGACCGTCTTCGGATCGATCGAGATCACCGGCACCCGGAAAAAATTTCCGATTACGCTGAGGAAACGTTGCTCGTCGACTTTTCCGGAATCGAGCACCTGCGCCGTCCACGAGCCGCCGTTCATGTTTTGCGCGAGCTGGAGCGCTTCCTCGCGCGAGGGCACGCCGCTCGCGAGCAAAAGATCGATAACTGACTGGCTGGCCGTCTGATTCACCGCGCTAGTTTACCCCACATTAGGGTAAATGCAGCACGCGCCGGACCGGAACGGTCAAAGTGCCAGTCACGCGCTGCGAGTAATTCTTCTGTAGACGCGCAATTGCGTCGCTGACATCGAGCGAAAAGACGCCGTCAATCGGACCGCAGTAGTAACCGAGCCGCGCCAAATCCCGCTGCAGCGCGCCCACATAGGCCGGTTGCGCGATTAGCTCGCGACCCGACTCAAGATAGTAAAGCGGACGCCAGGAATGTCGCGGCGCAAAATCCGTTTCATACAACGTCGTGCGACTTTGATGCAGCAGATCCCACTCGTCTCGCGGCGCCAGTGTATCGGTATGATGAAAAAACGGCCGATCAAAGAATATGTCCTTTAGATCGGCTTTCGCGACAACGGAACTCAGCGTGATTGCGAGCGAAATCAAAATCGTGGTTTTCATAATTACTTGCTCTTTATCGGTTCTCTTCCAAAAGGCAGATTGGGCGGCGGCAATTGCTTCTCCTCAGTGGCGCGTGGCGGACAATCCGGGCAATAGCCTTGGTCGATTTCCGGGCCAAAATGAGTGTGATCTTCAACCTTTTCGCGCAACTTGTGAACATCAAGATTAGTCATCGTCACTTCCGGACACATCAAAATAATCAATTCACTCCGCATGTTAGTGGACGTCGTGTTCCGAAAAAGTGCACCGATGTACGGAAGTCGATCCAGAATCGGGATGCCTTTGACATTCTTTTGTTTGCTAGTAGTGATCAATCCGCCCAAAACGATTGTCGCTCCACTGGGCGAGGAAACATTTGTCCGCACATAACGCGTGGCAATGTTTGGAATCGCGTTGCCATTCACAATGGTTGAGCCGGCCAGACTGTCGAGTTTCTGCAAAATATCGAGCGACACTTCTCGTTCCGAATTGATCAGAGGAACAACCTCAAGCTGTAACGCAACGCGTTTGAACTCAATGTTCGACGCGACCGCTGCTGTTCCGTTGACTGTGGTCTGATTAACGACATTCGTCAGCGTATTGACCGGAACCGGTATTTCGGTGCCCGATGCGATGATCGCTTTCTTATTGTTACTCGTGAAAACGATCGGCCGATTGATCACGCGAAACCGCCCGGTCGATTCGAGCACGTGGACTACCGTCGCAAGCGCGCTGCCAGCAGCGAGATAGACATTCGCTCCGCTGGCGGCATGTGTCGCGAGCTGCGTGAAACTGATCAGATTTCCGGGATCAAATACATTTCCACCCGTCGTCGTGACGAAAGGAGTACCGCTCGGAACAGGCGAACTCGTGGTGGTACCGCCGCCGGCGAACGGAGGAATACCCGTAAAATTTGTTGTGGCCGCAATCCTCCGGTTCGCGCGAACAAAATAGTCGACGCCAAACTCTTCATCATCGCTCAGGGTCAATTCTCCGATCACGGTACTGAGCGCGACTTGCGGTGCTTTCACGTCCATCTCGTCCAAAATCTTTTGGACTTTGACGACGATTTCCTGATTGCCGAGCATGATAATCGTGTTCGCGCGCTGATCCGCGATGATCTTGGCGTTGCCAATCGTGACGGCTTTCGGCGTGGTGTCTACCGCTTGGGTTTCGAGCTCTTCGGAAACGTTGAGCGTACCGCTTGTGCTCGAAGAGGTGCTGGCCGTAGTGCTGGTCGTGCTCGCGACACCGCCACCTGCGGCTGTCGCCGCCGTCGTTGTCCGGCGCGGCTGAGTCGGGCTCGCGCCCGGCACCGGTATCGCGCCTTCAGCGCCCGCCGCAGGCGCCTGCCCCGGCTCAGTCAACGCTTGGACGATGACCGGCAAAACTTCGGCCGCAGAAATATAATTGAGCGGGCGAGTGACTGGTTTGGCGAACTCGACGTTCGCGTCGAACTGGGAGATCAGTCTCCGGATAAACGGCAGGTTAACCGGCCGCGTGATGACATGGATTCGATTGGTGCGCACGTCGGCGGACAATTTTATTTTGCCGACCACAACTGATTCCTCGGTCAGCGCGGCCAAACCACCGACTTCGCTAACTTCAGCCGCCGGGGGCGGCACATTTGGCACACCGCCAGGCCGAACACCGCGCAACCCGCCGGTGGTCCCAGTCTTTTCGCCTTTCTCGAAAATGTCTTTGAGCATGTCGACAACTTTGGTGGCATCGGCGCGCTCGAGCTTGATGAACTCGCTCACTACTTCCGCCGGCGGCACGTCCACCTGATTGATGATTCGAGCCAGCGTTCGGATTACACTTGAATTCTCCGTAACTAGAATCGCGCCTGCTTTTGGCAATGCCAGGAATGAGGTGTAAGGCTGCGGCGGCGAAAGATATTGTCCCAGCGCCTGCTGCAATTCCTGCGGATCGGCATAGCGCAACTTGAACAAATAACTGATGACGTGATCGCCATCAGGAATCTCGGTTTCATCGGAAATAATCGGCACGCCGGTGGTACGCGGATTTTTTCCGGTGCCGATGACTTTGACAATGTCGCTATCTTCCGAAGGGACGAGCGAATAGCCGTTGAGCAGCAAATTCATCTCGATGATTTTGATCGCTTCCTCTCGCGGCACCTCTTTGGCGATAAAGATGTTGACCTTCCCCTGGACGAAATTGTCCATCACCAGTTTTTTGCCGGTGAGCTGCTCGTAAAAGCGGAGCACGTCGGCGACGTCACTGTTCGGAAATTGGAGCTGCACCATTTGCGGCGCGCCGGCCCGCGGACTCGGCTTCGCCGCCGGAGCTGGCGCGATCGGCGCCGGTGTTTGCGCTGCCGCCACGGGCAGGGCAACAACTTGCGGGACAGATGGCGTCGGACGCGCGGGTTGGCCGGCGATCGGAGGCGTCTTAGCGGGCTGCGCGACGGGCGCAACTTGAGCGAAGCCCGAACTGGCCACGGCAAGCAACAGAACCGATCGATGCACGGAGGTAATGGTGGCGACGATGTTAACAGATGCGAGATAGCGGGTCAATCCGTGCTTTGGCTTCGCCGCGCGAACAAAAGTGAGGCTCAAACTGGACATCGCGCGCGATCTCGTAGTAAGAATGAAGTGCCTCGAAACATTACATTCCCCCGATCCATGAAAAATTTTCTTCCACTTTTCGCATTCGCTGTCTCCATCTTCATTGGAACAACTTTCGCCGACGATTTTAAGAGCATGGTTGTGGCGAGCGGAATAACGGCGGATCTCCCACGGATTCATGGCGACCAATTCATGGTGATTCGTAATTTCACGCAAGACGATGGAAGTCCGCGAGGGGTCGTAACAGTGACCAAACCGCCGAATGGTGGCACATCGATAAATGTTCTGGCCGCGGCCGTCCTCGACGCGTCCCCGCCAGACGTGATTAATAGCGTAGTCATCGCTGGCCCTGCGGATGTCTCCGTCACATGCGGAACTACGACGGGGAATTGCTTCATCAGCTTCCGGAAAGATAGTAACTAGATCTTTGCTAGTATTCGGCGCGTTCGAAATGGACTCCAAATGAAGAATGCGGCGTCGCTACTGATTTTTCTTTCCGCGCTTACCGCCTTCGCCGCTGGGGAGATCAAAACCGTCGTAATCACCAACTCAACTTTCAGTCTCGAAGTTCCTGACCACCATTTTCTGCGCATCTACAACTTTACGCAGGATGTCGGCGGCAGTACGCGGGGCGTTGTGATTGCGGCCGCTGCTACGCCGACGGCGACGCCAACTGCGACTCCCACGGCAACGCCAACTCCGACATCCACGCCAACCTGTACGCCAACTCCATGCCCGCCGACTCCCACTCCCACACCTGCACCAACGCCGACTCCCACGCCGACGCCAACCCAGCCTCCGAGGGCAGTGCTCACCGCGACAATTATCGATCCCGTATTGTCGCCGGAATTTATTAAGCCAGTCGTCGTCGATGGTCCGGCGCACGTGACGGTCGATCCAGTACCTGGCGCGAAGCTTGTCTTAACCTACGTGAAAGTAGCCGAACCGACGCCAAGGCCGACGCCTGCGCCTATTAGTATTGCTACTGCTACTGCTACACCTTCACCAACCCCAACTGCGACTTCGGCACCGTCCATGACCACGTCGTCGCAGGCAACGATCATATTCGAAGCAATTCCGTCGAATGACGGAATGACAAGTTCGCCGATGCCGACTCCAACGCCGATAACTCTAGAGTCGGTTGCAACTTCAACACCGACGCCGACACCAAACGCCACACCGTCAATCACCCCAACCCCCTCGCCGACTCCGTAAAGAGATTCCGTCGGCCATCCCGACAGACCGAGGGACGTTCCGATCGAAAGCGCAGATCACACAGTTAATGATAACGCGCACTGTTCTCCGTTACTTCCTGGTCGCGGCAATCCTCAGATCGACATCGCTCTCCGCGCAGCCGTCCAGGCCCGATATCACCTTGGAAATTAGCGCGGTGTTAAAAATGCAGCAGGATGCATGGAATCGCGGTGACATCGACGCATTCATGAACGGTTACTCGCGATCTGACGAAACGCTCTTCGTTTCCGGCGATGACGTTACCCGCGGCTGGCAAAAAGTTTTGGATCGTTACAAAAAGAAATATTCCGATCGCGCCAAGATGGGAACACTGATGTTTTCGAATCTTGAGATCACACCGTTAAGTAACGATTCAGCTGTCGCGCTCGGTAGTTGGAAGTTGAACCGGGCGAATGATCAGCCACATGGGCGTTTCACGCTAATTTTTCGCCGCTTTCCCGAAGGCTGGCGAATCGTGCACGATCACACGTCGGCAGCATCAGAGAAATAGCTAACAAGAGCAGGAACGCAGGAAGTTGCTGAAAACCAACCGAACATTCCTGCTTTCTTGCGTTCCTTAGATGTTTTTTAGCCGCGCGAGCAGCTTCTCGTGAATGTTGTCGAAGCCGCCGTTGCTGAGAACAACGACGACATCTTCCGGTTTCAGGAGCGGCATTATTCGATCGATAATTGCGTCGGCATTTTTTTCGTAAAAGGCCGGACGCCCGTCTTCGGAAATTTCCTTTACCACCTCTTCCGGATTTAAACGCTCCGCTTCCGGGATTTGCTCAAGCCGCGCCACTTGCGCGATGAACACGCCATCTGCCACTTTGAGCGCCTCGGGAAGTTCTTTCTGAAAAACTGCGCGCCGGGTCGTGTTCGAGCGCGGCTCGAAAATCGCCCAAATCCGCTGACTCTGATAACGCTGCCGCAAGGCTTGCAACGTTTGCGCGATCGCCGTCGGATGATGGCCAAAATCGTCGATCACTTTGACGCCACCCGCCTCGCCGCGCACTTCCTGACGGCGTGCGATCCCGGAAAAACTTTTCAGCGCATTGTCGATCTTCGCTCTCGGCACGTCATAGAATCGAGCCGCGCTCGCGGCCATCGCGGCGTTGCGCACGTTGAATTCGCCGACGAGCGGAATTTCATAAACATCATCGCCAAGCTTGAACTGCGAACCCTCAGGCGAATAGGTGACATCGCGAATGCGTTGCGCGCAATTTTTTGAAAACCCGACTTCCACCATCTGAGCCAGACAATCTTTAGCGACCTCCACGCAGTTGTGATCGTCGCCGTTGACCAAGACCATGCCGTTCTGTGGCACGATGTTAAGCAAACGGCGAAAGCTCAGCTTAATTTCGTCGAGATCCTTGAAGATATCGGCGTGATCGAACTCGACGTTGTTTACGATCACAAGCTCGGGCAGATAATGGACAAACTTCGAGCGCTTGTCGAAGAATGCGCTGTCGTATTCGTCGCCTTCGATCACAAAATATTTGGAATCGTTTAAATACGCGCCCTGCCCTAGATTTTTTGGAATGCCGCCGATCAGATAACCGGGGTTGCGGCCCGCTTTTTCCATGATCCAGGTCAGCAGCGATGTGGTCGTGGTTTTCCCGTGGGTGCCGGTAACAACCAGGTTGTGTTTGCCGCGGAGAAAATAATTTTTCAATACTTCTGGCAGCGAGAGATAAAAAAGCTTCCGGTTTAGGACTGTTTCCACCTCCGGGTTGCCGCGCTTCATCGCGTTGCCAATCACCACCACATCGGCATCGGCCGGAATATTTTCCGCGCGGTAACCTTGATGAAGTTTGATCTCGTGGTCCTCGAGAAAGATCGACATCGGCGGATAAACACTTTCGTCCGACCCGCTGATCTTGAATCCGCGCTCCTGCAACGCCACCGCCACCGAGCCCATGGCCGTGCCGCAAATCCCAATGAAATGAAATTTTTGCGGCGTGCTCTTCGTCACGCGCATTCTTTACGCCGCGCCAGCGACTTTGGCTACTGAAACGAAGCTAATCTGGAAGCCATGAATCCAGGAAATTCATTTTGCAGTCTCATGGTTTCCTGGTTTCCGGGTTCGTTTGCTATTTTTTCTTAAACACTTCGACCGCGTTCCACGCTTCGTCTGGCGGTGATTGCTCGTATTCCAACGCGCTCGCGAGATACATTTTCCCCAGCGCGTCGTCCGGATAAAATTCGAGAAAGTGTGAAAACAGAATCTTCGCGCCTTTGAAGTCACGCTTTCGGAACTTGACGATCGCCTCCTCGTAAGCTTGCAGCCATTTCAAAAACTCTGGATCGACATCGTCGTTGAGCGCGCCTATCAGTGTGAAAATTTCCACCGGTTCCGTCTTTCCTTTCACTTGAACGCGCGCGATCGAGCGTAAGTAAAAATCGTCGCGGACGAGCTCGGCCGCGCTTCGGCCCATCAGAATATCAACCCCATAAACGCGCGTGAGCGCTTCTAATCGCGAAGCCAGATTGACCGCGTCACCGATCACCGTCGGATCGAGCCGTTCGTGCGGCTCATAGGAACCG
>QHPY01000127.1 GCA_003219215.1 Verrucomicrobiota bacterium
GAGCCGCGGCTCATATCTTTACGACGCAGTCAACGGTCATCGTTTGATCGATCTTTATGGTTTCTTCGGATCGATGCCGATCGGGTTTAATCATCCCTATTTCGATCAGCCTGCTGTCCGGCGCGATCTCCTTTGCGCGGCGAAAGCGAAGGTGGCGAACTCGGATGTCTATTCGTCGGCCTACGCGGAATTTGTGGAAGCGTTCGCGCGCGTCGCCGGATTGCCGCCGCTCGACAAATATCTCTTCATTGAAGGCGGCGCGGCCGCAGTCGAAAACACGCTCAAGGCGGCGATGGATTGGAAGGTACGGAAAAACATGGCGGCGGGCCACGGCGAACGCGGAACGCAGATTCTCCATTTCCGTCACGCCTTTCATGGCCGCAGCGGCTACACCATGAGCCTGACCAACACCGATCCGCGCAAGACGGATTTGTTCGCCAAGTTCGATTGGCCGCGCGTTTCCTGTCCCTATATCGATTTCGCTTTGACGGAAAGCGAGCGTGAGAAAGACGTGATTGCTCGCGAGAAAAAATCAGAACAGGAGATCCGGGATTACGTCGACAAACGGAAGATCGACATCTGCGCCATCATCATCGAGCCGATCCAGGGCGAAGGCGGCGATAACCATTTCCGCGGCGAATGGCTGAAGAAGTTGCGCGAAATCTGCGACGACAACGACATCCTCCTCATCTTCGACGAAGTGCAATGCGGCATGGGCGCCACCGGCAAAATGTGGTGCTGTCAGCATTTCGACGTCTTGCCCGATCTGCTCGCGTTTGGAAAAAAAGCGCAAACCTGCGGCGTGATGGCAGGGCCGCGGTTGGATGAAGTGAAGGACAATGCGTTTCGTTTGCCGAGCCGTTTGAATTCGACCTGGGGCGGAAACCTGACCGACATGGTCCGCTCGACCCACTACATGCACATTATCGAAGAGGAATTTTTGGTCGAGCACGCCGCCAAGGTCGGCGCTTACTTTTTGGATCAACTCCTCGATTTGCAACGTTACGAGCCGGCGATCTCGGCGGTGCGTGGTCGCGGTTTGTTGCTCGCATTCGATCTGCCTGATGCCGATACCCGCGAGAAATTTTGGAAAGGCCTGTTCGATCTCGGCGTCTTGACGTTGCGTTCCGGCGATCGATCGATCCGTTTTCGCCCCGCGCTCGACATCACCGCTGAAGTCGTTGACGAAGCGGTAGGTTTGATCCGGCAATATTGCCGGAAACGAAAATAGCGATGCAATCGGTCTTCGAGAAACTCGCGCTGAGCGAGGACAATTCCGGCGTCTTCGCCGGCGAATGGCGCGGCAGCGGGGCGAAAATCGACAAGATCTCGCCGATCGATGGCCAACGGCTCGCGAGCGTTCGCACCGCTTCCGAAGACGATTACCAAACCACTATCGCGCGTGCGCAAGAAGCGTTCGAAAAATGGCGGCGAACACCCGGTCCAGTTCGCGGCGATACTGTTCGCCGTCTCGGAAACGCGCTCCGCGAGCTGAAAAATGAACTTGGCCAGCTCGTCACGCTCGAGACCGGCAAAATCGTCGCCGAAGGCGAAGGCGAAGTGCAGGAGATGATCGACATTTGCGATTTCGCGGTCGGCCAATCGCGCATGCTTTACGGTCTGACGATCCAGTCGGAGAGAAAAAGCCATCGTTTGATGGAGCAATGGCATCCGTTCGGACTCGTCGCCGTCATTAGCGCGTTTAATTTTCCGGTCGCGGTCTGGTCGTGGAACGCCGCGCTCGCGGCGGTCTGCGGCGATGCGACCATTTGGAAACCGTCCGAGAAAACTCCGCTGACCGCGATTGCAGTAACAAAAATTGCTGAACGTGTTTGTCGTGAAACCGGCGCCGACCCCGCGATATTCAGTTTGCTGATCGGCGACCGCAAAACCGTTGGCCAGAAATTGGCCGATGACAGCCGGATTCCTTTGATCTCCGCCACCGGCTCGGTCGCGATGGGCTTGAACGTGGCGAAAACGGTTCATGGCCGGCTCGGCAAGACGATCATGGAACTCGGCGGCAACAATGCGCTGATCGTTTGCCCAACTGCCGACTTGGAAATGGCGGCGCAATCGATTTTCTTCGGCGCGGTTGGGACGGCCGGGCAACGTTGTACTTCGACGCGGCGCGTGATCATGCACGAATCGGTCGCCGACAAAGTGCGCAAGAAGTTGTTGGCCGCATACAAATCGCTCACGATCGGAAATCCGCTCGATCGAAAAACGTTAATGGGCCCGATGATCGACAAGGGCGCGGTCGACATGGTGCAGGATTCGATTCAGAAACTGAAAGATGAAGGCGGCGAAGTTCTTTACGGCGGCGAGCGAATGGAACTCTCCGGCGGTTGTTACATGAAACCGTGTCTTGCGAACGCGAAGCCAAACTTCAAGATCGTGCAGGAGGAAACGTTTGGGCCACTGCTTTATTTGCTGACCTATCGCGATTTCGATGAAGCGATCGCAATCCAAAACGGCGTTCCCCAGGGGCTGACCAGTTCCATTTTCACAAACGACGTGCGCGAGGCGGAGAAATTCGTCAGCGCGGTCGGGAGCGATTGCGGCATCGCGAACGTGAACACCGGCACAAGCGGTGCGGAAATTGGCGGCGCGTTCGGCGGCGAGAAAAACACCGGCGGTGGGCGCGAAAGCGGCAGTGATTCGTGGAAAAGTTATATGCGCCGCCAAACCAACACGATTAACTTTTCCTCGGAACTTCCACTCGCTCAGGGAATCCAATTCGGCGGCGATGACGCCGGGAGCGCGACGGCTTAAAGCGAAATTACGCCACCCCTCACCTTTCATCCTCTCCCCTTGTGAAGGGGGAGAGGGTAGGGTGAGGAGTCGGTTCGAGTTCGACACTTGGACGACACGCGCCGTCGTGTCCCAAATATTTGGGCGGTCCGAGGCCGGACTGGCATTACAGCGCGGACACCCTCCAGATTTAAATTCAGCGCGCTGTGGTCAGCTCTAACAATCCGTCCAAGTTCCTGGCGGTTTCAATGCTCATGATGAACTTCTGCAACTTTTTGCATTGATCTTTGCCGATAACGTCGCCGCCGAGCGCGGTGAATTTTACCGCAATTTCGTCTTCGGTCATGGGATCGCGCGGATCACCTTTTGGAACATCGACACGGGTGGAGTGCGACTTGCCGTCGTTAGTGGTGATGGTCACGCGGCTCGGCTGGAATTTTGGAAAGAGCGCCTCGAACTCGTCGTTGGCCACCACTTTTACCTTGTCCATGATCGGAATCAGTTTTTTATCGAGCACGCGTTCTTCTTTGAATTGGAGCGGCGTTACCATTCCATCGACCAGTCCGACGGCTATGCAATAAGGCAGCGAATGATCGGCGGTTTCTTTGGAGTCCGGCCGATATTTATGCGGATCGCCCAGAATGTCCGCCGCCCGCGCGATCACTTCGACTTTGATTTCCTTAACGTCGTCGGCCTTGAGCTTGTTTTCCTTCACCGTCTTCATCATGGCCGTGAGCGGCGCGTGACTGAGCGCTTCGATCGGGAAACTCTTCATTCCGCAATCGAGAATGCGATAGTGAGACTTCGTTGAGTTGGGAAGATCTTTGACCAACGCCTCGCCCTCGAACGTGGCCGGTTGTCCCTTGTATTGGACGTGGTGGAATATAGCGAACAGTCCTTCCTTTCCGTCGATGATGTGCTCGGGCCCGGAATATCCATCGCGCGCCAGGAGCGCGCTCTCCGCGCCCATGCGGCCCGCCCAGGGATCGACCGTGTTCTTCATGTTGGTCAACTTCCCCGCCGTCACCGCGCACGGACAAAATGTCCGCGCCGCACTGATGCCAATGGCCGATACCATCTGATCCGTAGTCAGATTCAGCACCCGACTCGCCGCAACTGGCGCCGCGAACGCGCTCAGCGTCGCGTGATGCCAACCGTATTCGCGCACGCCTGGCCGACCGATTTCGCAAAGACGCATTTCAATTTCGTAGGCAATGATGGTGGCGAGAATCAAATCCTTGCCGCTTAGGCCTTCACTTTCACAGAGTGCCAGCGGTGCGGCGATGAGATCGCTGGGATGACATGGATCCGCTTTCCAATAAATGTCGTTGTAATCCATCGCGCGGATCATGTGTCCGTTCAGAAACGCCACATCGACCGGATTGGTCTTGAACCCGGACACGAACGCAGTCGCGCTGCTCCCGCGTGCGGGACCGCCGCTCATGGCGCGATAGTGCTTCAGCAAAATTTTCGCGTCATCTTGCTGGCTGCCACCGAGAGCGCAACCGATGGAGTCGAACCAGAATAATTTTGCCGCTTGGATCGCCTCTGGAGAAAGATTCTCGTACTTCAGCGAGCAGGCCCACTCGGCGATGATGTATGAGAGAAGACGTTTCGATTCGGTTGGTTGAGATGCCATGACGGTGTCGATCTTTCCGATTTAGGAACTAGCGTAATCGGCGATGGCTTTGGCCACGTCGAGGGTGGAATCTTTGCCGCCCTCGCCACCGCGAGTCCGTGTCGCCGCGGTGACCGGACATGTCGCAGACCCGAGCTTTGCCGATACCGTCATGAACTTGCGTAATTACCAATGGCTTTCGCTACATCGAGAGTTGGCGCTTTCCCTCCCATATCATACGTGCGCACCTTGCCTTCAGCGATGCCGCGGGCAATGGCGGTTTCAAGACGCGCGGCCTTTTCGGTTTCCTTGAGCCAGTCCAGCATCAACTTGGCAGTCAAAAGCATGGCGATTGGATTGACCTTGTATTGGCCGGCATATTTCGGCGCCGATCCGTGTGTTGGTTCGAACACTGCGTAGTTGTCGCCAAGATTGGCGCTGGGCGCGAACCCGAGTCCTCCGACTAATCCGGCGCACAAATCGCTGACGATGTCGCCAAACATATTTTCAGCCACCAGCACTGAATAATCCTGCGGATTCTTGAACATCCACATGCAGATGGCGTCGATGTTTGCGTCGTCCGCGCGAATGTCCGGATAACTTTTGGCCACATCCCGGAAGCAACGCATCATTAATCCGCCGGTTTCGCGGAGCACATTTGGCTTCTCGATTAGCGTGACGCGTTTGCGTCCGGTCTTTTTTGCAAACTCGAACGCTTGTTTACAAATATTGATGCAACCTTGCTTGCTCATGATGCGAGTGGAGAGCGCAACGTTCTCGAGTCCTTTGTCGATCCACTTCTTCATTTTCGGATTGGCGCACAACGCGGTGTAAACCGATTCCGGTAGCGGGAAAAATTCGACGCCGCCGTACATGCCTTCGGTATTTTCGCGAAACACGACCTGATCGATCGCGACATCTTCGCCGCTCGGATTCGTGATCTTGTTTCCGCGATAATTCAGCGGGTTGCCCGGATAACTTTTACACGGCCGCATGTTCGTGTGCAGGTTGAACATCTGACGCAGCTTCACGATGGGGGAGAAGTAGACTAGCCCTTTGTCTTGCAGTTCCGGAGCCAATTCATTCTTGGCTTCACTTTGCGGTTTGCTGGTGATGGCGCCGAAAAGGCCACAGGTGGTTTTCTTAAGAGCCTCGACGGTGCGGTCCGGCAACGCGTTGCCTTCCTTGCACCAAAACTCCCAGCCGATGTCGCAAGGCACGTACTCGGCGTCGAGTTTCAGCCGATCCAAGACGATGCGCGCGGCTTCCATGACATCGTGGCCAACCCCGTCACCGGGCATCCACGCGATTTTGTATTTAGGCATGCTCAGTTCCTTCCTTCTCGTTTTCGGTTGATCACAGGCGGAATGACGAAATCGGAATGACGAAGCCCGAAACAAATCCGAATGACGAAGAGCCAAGTTCGGGCTTCGGGATTAATTCGCTCATTCGTCATTCGAGCTTCGTCATTGATGGCTTCGTTCGCAGCCGACTGGCCACCAGGTTTTCCGCGCCGCCCGCGACGATCAATTCTTGGGCGGCGGGACTTAGTGGCGAAAAGGCGAACGACTCCCCGTCAATGGTCAGCACCGATTTGCCGTAATCAATCGTGATCTCCGACGCGACCGTGGTCGGTTTACGATCTTTCAGCGTGGCGCGCAAGTGCGTCACCAACTCAGGGCATTCAAAAACGACGAAGCCGTTGTTGAACGCGTTGCGCTTGTAGGTTTCGGAAAAGCTGGCGGCAATGACACAAGGGATTCCTTTGAACTTCAGCGCGGTTGCCGCCTGCTCGCGACTCGATCCGCTGCCAAAATTGAGTCCGCCGACTATGACGTCGCCTTTCTGATAAAGCGCGTTGAAGTTGGGATCGTAATTTTCAAATGTGACCGCCGCCATTTCTTCCGGCGTCATATCGTCGCGGTAAGTGTGTTTGCTGCCGTAAATGCCGTCCGTGTTCAAATTGTCCTTATCAAGGAAAAGAACGCGACCGCATACACTTGGCGGAAAACCGGCAATGATCTTTACCGAGCCCGCTGACTGCATTTTCTTTTCGGCGCGCCGAACAGCTGTCCCCGCGGCGCGCTCGGCGAAATCTTTTGGTGCGCAAATAAATCCAGCCAACGCGCTGGCCGCCACCACCGCGGGCGAGCCCAAATACACGAACGCGTCGCGGTCGCCCATGCGCCCTTTGAAATTGCGGTTGGTCGCGCTGATGGCGGTCTCACCTTTTTGGACGAGACCGCGACCCAAGCCGATGCAGGCTCCGCAACCAGGCGGCAGTGGGATGGCGCCCGCGTCCACCAAAATCTGCCAATCACCTGTGGACTCGGACTTCGCTTGAACTTCAGCGCTGGCCGGCGCCAAATAAAATTCGACACCATCAGCAACTTTTCCGCCGCGAGCGCGCACGACTTCGGCGGCGTCATGCAGATCTTCAAAGCGTGCATTCACGCACGACAACAGATACGCCTTTTGAATCGGCACATGTTTTCGCTGCATCTCCGGAAGCGACACCATCGTCTTCACTTCGTTCGGACCGGACACATGCGGAACGACCGTCGCCAGATCTAGTTCAAGTTCGATCGCGTAATTTGCGTCCGCATCGGCGGTGAAATCACTTCGGTTCTTCCACCATTCATCGACGTCGATGTTGGTGTAGCCGGAGCGACTTTTCGGGCCGCGTTTCCCCGGGCGTTTCGGACTCATTAACTCGCCAACGCGCGAGCGCAGATAATTCACCGTCACTTCATCAAATGGAAACACGCCCGCCAGTGCGCCCCATTCGGTGGTCATGTTGGCGATGGTCATTCGGGCCGACATCGGAAGATTAGCGACGCCATTGCCCATGAATTCGACCGCGTGATTGAGCACCTCGTCTTTGTTGAAGAGCCCGCACAGAGCGATGATGACATCCTTGCCGACGACGCCGGCGGAAAGTTTTCCTTTCAGTACGACCTTGGCGACTTTCGGAACCTGCCACCAGGTGACTCCGGTCGCCCAAATACTCGCGGCATCGGTCCGAACGACCGGCGTGCCCAGCGCGGCGATTGCGCCGTACAAATTGGAGTGCGAATCGCTCGCCACGACCAGCGCGCCGGGAACAACGTAACCCTGCTCCACCATCACCTGGTGCGAAATGCCAGTGCCAGCGGGATAAAAGTCGATGCCGTGCTCGCCCGCGAACGCTTCGATCTTGGCGTACTTCTCCAAATTCTTCGGCGTAACATTCTGAATGTCGTGATCGATCGCGAAAACCGGTTGGGCCGGATCGGCGATCCTAGTCGCGCCGATCTGTTTGAACTTTGGAATGACTGCGCCGGTGTTGTCGTGCGTCATCACGTGACGCGGGCGAATCGAAACGAAATCTCCGGCGCGGACGACCGTTCCCACAGGGAGCCCGTCAGCGTGACGTGCAGCAATCTTTTCTACCAGCGTCAGGCCCATAACAGACTCTCAACAATCAACTCTTTATCGCGCCGTAGCAATGCGAAGGAGGATCAACTATCAACTGCTTGAGCGTCACTTCTTCGCGGCGCGCTTGCCAAGAAACTTGGCGATGTCGAAGTCTACAAAGTCAGCGTGATGGAAAATGATCGACTCGATCGAGCGCTCCGTCTTGTCGCCTTCATGACTGTGGGTGGCGATGATGTGCATGACTTCGCCGGGAATGCCGTGTTTGTAGGCGAGCGCGACGCCGCTGAACGGATGTCGCACTTGTTGCCCAAATTTTCCCTGAATCACTCTGCCGGACGCGTCTTTGTCGTACTCGAGCGGCTTGCCGACATCGGCCAGCAGCGCGCCGGCGATGAGATAATCGCGTTGAATGGGAATGCTACAGCGGAACGCGCGCTTCAGGATATCCGCGACCGCGATACATTGGAGTGCGCAGGAATTAAGGTGTTCGACGAACCTCATGTCGATGTCACCGGCCAACAACGTGAACTTGACCGCGCGAAGTTCAGGGAAGGTCCAGCCTTTCCCGCCGCAGCCGGTGGTGATCGCCTCGTTCCACACCGCCGCTACTTTTTCGCGCAATGACTTCTGCTTGATCTTCATCAAGCTGGGAAAAAGTTTCGCGATTTCCTTAACGCCGTAGGTTTTTTGTTGGGTCGTTGTTGCCATAGGATTCTCAATCCTGATTAACCACTAATGGACACGAATGGACACAAATTATTTCTAACGGTGAATCGGAACCAATCTTTCCGATATTCGTGTCTATTCGTGTTTATTCGTGGTTAAAGATCTGGGCGGCGGCCCGTCGTAACCGTGATTGACTGGATCAATTCGACGCATCGGTTTCTCGCGAGTTTGCTCTTCGATCGCGTGCGCGACCAGTCCGGGCGTTCGCGCGATCATAAAAATGCCATTGAACGCTGCGGGGTTCATTCCTAAATCGGCG
>QHPY01000128.1 GCA_003219215.1 Verrucomicrobiota bacterium
GAACTTTTCAGCTCGGCCGAAGATGCGTTGAAACGTCGGGTGACGTAATCGACAACGTTTTTACGAGGTCGCTGGAAAATTGTCGAGCTTTTTACGTGTAGGACGTAACCTTATACGAAGCCAAGCTATCTTCGTGATATTTGGGACACGACGGCACGTGTCCGTCCAAAGAATTAAAACAGCCGACGACCGGGATTGAACCGGTGACCTACGGTTTACGAAACCGTTGCTCTACCAGCTGAGCTACGTCGGCGCGGAGCGGCAAAGATTACATCCGTTGGCATCCGACTCAAGCGGCTTAACTTCCAGCCGGGATGAATCGGCTGGAAGAAATTCTTGAGGTAAAACGCCAAGAAATCGAACAATTGCGGCCGCGCGCGGCCGAGTTAGATCGACAAGCGCGAGCGCGAAAGGATTTTCGCGATTTTCGGTCAACATTGCACAGGGACAATGATACGCTCGCGGTGATCGCGGAGGTCAAAAAGGCGTCGCCGTCGGCGGGCGTGATTGTCGATGCATTCGAGCCGGTCGAGCTCGCGAAGAACTACGAGCGCGCCGGCGCCAACGCGATCTCGGTTTTGACCGATTCAAAATTTTTTCAGGGCAGCTTGGTACATCTTAGAAATGTTCGGGACGCGGTTTCGCTTCCCTTGCTGCGGAAAGATTTCATTTGGGATCGCGCCCAAATCGCGGAATCGGCGGCGAACGGTGCGGACGCGATCCTTTTAATTGTGGCGGCGCTTACTCAAGACCAACTCGTTCGTCTACTCAAAGGCGCGAAAGAATTTCGGCTCGATGCGCTCGTCGAAGTCCACAGCGTCGATGAGTTGCAGCGCGCTCTTGAGGCCGGAGCCGAGATTGTCGGAATTAACAACCGCGACCTCACCACGTTCGATGTCGATCTTACGGTCACCGAAAAACTCTGCCGCGATATTCCGGACGAAAGTATTTTGGTAAGCGAAAGCGGAAGCAAGACCGCGCAGGACACTGCGCGAATGAAAGCATGCGGCGTGGATGCCGTGCTCGTGGGCGAAGCGTTGATGCGCGGCGATGTTTCGATCGAACAATTGCGCGTGGTCGTTTGAGGTTCGACCGAATCAAGCTACCGATCCCGACTGACTCGTTGCGAACGCGCGCCGAATGGAACGCCAAAACCCACGCGGACCTGGAATAGCGCCGGCCCGCGCAACCAAGACCGGACAATTGGCGTGATTGAGAATGCGAAGGGTGAGA
Organism: Verrucomicrobiota bacterium; assembly: GCA_003219215.1. Taxonomy (GTDB): domain Bacteria; phylum Verrucomicrobiota; class Verrucomicrobiia; order Chthoniobacterales; family UBA10450; genus AV40. Next base: position 1,234 of record QHPY01000128.1, read on the forward strand.
TCGCCCATGATGTAATGACGGAGCATGCCGCGCGCTTGCGAGGAGCCAGTCACGATCAAATCGTAATTACTTTTGCGCACCTCGGCGAAAACCTGATCGACCACGATTCCATGACGAACATGCACTTCGGTCGGCACGCCGAGTCTTTCGAGATCTTGCTTTTGGGTGCGGAGATTGATTCCAAGTTCGGAGTTCGATTCGAGCAAGCGAGTGACGTCCTCTTCGAGTCGCACCAGATCGGCATAAATGGCCGGCGGCTCGGCCATGACATGGAGCAAAGTCACCGAAGCGCCGACCGCGGACGCGAGTTTGCCGCTTAACTGAACGGCTTCTTCGATGAATTCCTTTCCGCCGGTGCAAACCAGAAAACGTTTCAGTTGCGCCCACTCGCCCATCGCGACCAGGACCGGCGGCGAAATGGACTTGATCACTTCGTAAGTTTTTTCAGAACGCCAATGCGGTCCGGTTGAACCCGTCTTGCGGGCGCCAATCACGACCAGGTCATACTTTGTTTTGGTGGTTTGATCGATAATCTGCCGGACCGGGTCGCCCGCACCGATCGCAATTTGTGGAGAAACATTTTTCGCGCGCAACCATTCGGCCTGTTTCTCAAGCGCTTCGCGCAACGCTCGTTCGTCTGCCGCGTTTTCAGCGATGCCAAGAAGGGTTGTTTCAGCATGCAGCGGCGCCGCCAGCAATGCACCCAGGCGAGTTGCGCTATCGGCGGCCGGTTTTCCATCGCTGCAAATCAAAATCTTCATGGCGCAATTACAATTTGTGGCCGGTCACCAGCGTGTAAATGACAATGGCAGCGCCAATTAATGGCAAGGGGACGAAGGCGAGCCGGATCTTCGGCCCCGCGAAATATTGCGTTGAAATGGCGCCGATCTGGGCGCCGATCGCCGCGCCGGTGTGCATAACGAGCGCGATCAGAATGTCGACGTTGCCTTTGACCGCATGGGTAAACGTTCCATAACTGGCCGAGATAATAATTTCGAACAGGTCAGTGCCGACCGCGAGATGAGTTGGAATGCCCAGCACATAAACCATCGACGGCATCCGGATGTAACCGGCGCCACCGCCCAAAAAACCGCTGAAGAGTCCGCCGACGAAAGCGACCAACAGAATTATCCAAAGCGAAATGGTCACACCTGAGACTGGAAGTGTGATCATCGGGAAAATCTTCAACCGTTGGATCCGGCTCGTGACGTGTTTGAATGCCGAGGGATCGTGTTTGGCGGTTGCACCTTTGACGGTTCCGGTTGGCAGCCGCGTTTGGGATAAAGTTTTACGGCTCTCCCAAATCATGAACGTCGAAATGCTCAGGTAAACGACGATCGAGACGAGGCTGACGACCAGATTCATGTTGCCGGCGCGCTTCAACATTTGAATCAGCTGCGCGCCGATTTCCGCGCCGCCGATCGTGCCGACGGCCATGATCAGTCCCAGCTTAAGATCGACATTGCCAAACGCGCGATGCTGTCGCACCGCCACCACCGATTTGCCGACAATGTGGGCGAGATCAGTGCCGATCGCGAAGTTCCAATCCAAGCCGACTGCACGCAGGGCCGGCCCGGCGATGAAGCTGCCGCCCACACCGAAAAAGCCGCCCAGAATCCCGATCACGAATCCAACGATGACCAAATAAATCGGGCTAATGTGCGCGCCAGAGATGGGAAAAAACATAGTTATTGGGTGCGGCGAATGAGTCGCAACAAAAGCGTAGTCACATTTTGAAGAACGACCGCCTGGCCGATCATGAGCAGGATCGCGACTCCAGCGTAGGTATAACGATGTCTAATCTCGAGCTGATGCAGCCCTTCACCCAGAAAATGCAGGACCAAAAAGAAATAGCCGACCACGAGAACGGCATAAATGACCAGCTCGATCAAAAATGCGCGCAGCGTTTTGACGGTTTCCTTTTTCATCCGTTCCAGAGCCTTCGCGTCGGGACAGTCTCAAGGTCGTGTCTGATCATGGCAAAAAGCAAATTCCGTTGCGCCGCCGGGCCTTTCTCCGTACCATTTTCTTCCGCCTCATCAGGACAAAACATGGCAGACCCTGCGAATAGATACCCGGAAAACGTCCCCGGGAAATTTTACGTCGACGACCAGTGTATCGATTGCGATTTGTGCCGCGAAACCGCGCCGGCAAATTTCAAGCGCAACGATGACGGTGGACATTCCTACGTTTACAAGCAAGCGGAGAATCCAGAGGAAGAAGCGCGCTGCAAAGAAGCGATGGAAGGTTGCCCGGTCGAAGCGATCGGCAACGACGGCTAAGATTTTCTTCTGTAGTATCGCGCTTCTCAAGGCAGATTTCTCTTTTAGATTGTAGGGCAGGCGCTCCGCCTGCCATTGAATGGATCGGCAACCGGAGCGGTTGCCCTCCAAAACAAACAGCGCACGTTAATCTCGCATCAAATCAAACATCGAACCTCGAGCATCAACATTCCGATCGCGCTGACCATCGCCGGCTCCGATAGCAGCGCCGGCGCCGGCATTCAGGCCGATCTAAAAACATTCAGCGCGCTCGGTGTCTATGGATTGACCGCGGTGACGGGTGTCGTCGCCGAAATTCCCGCCAAAGTTTCGCGACTCGAACCGGTCAGCGTCGAAATGGTTCGCGCGCAAATCGAAGTTCTCGCCAAAAATTTCCCGATCGCCGCGATGAAAACTGGATTGCTCTGCTCCACGGCAATTATTTCGACGGTCGCGCAAACGATTCTCGATCTTCGGTCCAAAACTCCGCTCGTGGTTGATCCCGTCATCACTGCGACAGGTGGTGATCCACTTCTCGAGTCCGACGCAGTCGACACTTACGCAACCGAATTGTTCCCCCTCGCGACTTTGATCACGCCAAACTTGGACGAAGCGGTCCAATTAGGCGCGGATAAAATTCGAGACCGCGAATCGATGGAGCGCGCAGGTAAAGAATTCGAGCGCAAATTCAAAACCGCGATCCTGCTCAAAGGCGGTCATTTGGCCGGCAATGACGCTGTCGATCTTCTCTTTGTGAACGGAAAAGTCGTCGAATTTGCCGCGCCGTTTGTCCGCGACGTGGCGACGCACGGGACCGGCTGCACTTATTCCGCCGCCATTACCGCCGGTCTCGCTGCCGGCCGGTCTCTGGAAGATTCAATTGCGCGCTCAAAAAAATTTGTGACCGCGTGCATCGCCAATCACCTTCGCTGGAAATCGAACGTGAGAAAAAATATCGACGCCTTGAATCATTCCTTTGGCGACGCCATCGCGGACTGATGGCGCGCTAGCTTTTGCTTTTCTTTTTCCTGTCGATCTTGTCCGTCTTTCGGACAGACTCGTCCCGCGGCGAGACTGCGCGTTTTGCCTTTTTCCAGCGCTTCAATTCCATCGCTTCCTCTGCCGCCGCTGTCTCCGCCTGCTTCTTGCTTCGACCGTAACCTTTTCCGAGAACGATTCCCTCCCAGACTGCCTGGACGACGAATCGTTTGTCATGTTCAGGTCCGGTCTGCGAAAGGACTTCATAAACGGGGCTCCGCGGCGAAATGCTTTGCAACAGTTCCTGCAAATGCCCTTTGGGATTGATATCGACCGGTTCCTCGGCGAGCTGGGCCAGATCTTGTTGCGCCTGGGCCAGAATAAATCTTCTCGTTTTTTCCAATCCACCATCGAGATAAATCGCGCCGATCACCGCTTCGAATGCATCCGCGAGCGTCGATATTCGAGCGCGTCCACCGCTCGCTTCCTCGCCGCGACCCATCAACAAAAACTGTCCAAGATCGAGCGCTGCAGCGTGCGCTTTCAATGCGTCCCGCGAAACCAGCCGCGAACGCAATTTCGTCAGCTGTCCTTCCGGCTGATCGCCGAAATGTCCAAAAAGATATTCGGTGATGACCAGTTGGAGGATTGCGTCACCCAAAAATTCGAGGCGTTGGTTATCGAAATGTCGCTGCTGGGTTTCATGACCGAGGCTGGGATGGGTCAGCGCTTCGGCCAGCAACAGAGGATTGCGAAATTTGTAACCGATTCGTTCTTCCAGTGGATGCACGTCAGCGCTTCTGATAAATTTCGAGCGAAGTCACGACGTCGAGCGCTCGCTGCAAAACGGAATCGCGCGCCGGTTGTTTTTCCCGAGCACGACTGCGGCGCTGTGCGTCTGAGATGTCGAGCTCGGGATTTGTTCCCGCGATCAATGCCGCTTCGTTTAAGTGCGGCCGCTCTGTTTCGTAAACGAAGGGCGTCATTCCCTTCTCGCCGCTCAATCGAAAGATTTGCCGCTTGTCCGCGACCGACATCTCCACCGGCAAATCCGGTTTCACGCCACCAGGAAACAATGGCTGTCCATCGGCCATGACCGCTTCCGCGGAAGCGACACGCAAAATTTTTCCACTCGGCAACGGCAAATCGGAATATTCCACCGCGCGACCGGCGCTGGCTTGGCCTACCAGCAAAGCCTTGTCGTAAAATCTGAGATCGGCGGCAACTGCTTCCGCGCTGCCGGCCGTGTCGCTGTCGATCAGCGCCACGATCAAACCTTGGAACGCCGGGTCCCGATCGGAATTGAAGGATCGATCCTGACGCGCCGCCGGCTTGCGCAAACTAAAAAGCGCTTTGCCTTTCGGACAAAAACGTTTCGCGAACTCCGCGGCGGTCCCGAAATCACCGCTGCCGCTGGCACGAAGATCGACAACCAACGCATCGACTTTTTTCGCCGGGAAATCCTGCAGGTTCTTGTCCATCTCTTTCAGATTGGCGCTGTTGAGCGGACCGAGCCGGAGATATCCGATATGGCCCTCAAAAACTTCACTGTAAAACGGAGCGACCGGTTCAACCGGCGCAGTTTCGTGACTCGGCAAGACCATTAATCCTCCCGGCATGCGCACCAGCAATCCGGCGAGCGTCGCTCGATTCAATTCTGTATCGGTGATCGCCTCCGGGCTGGTGAAATTGCTTTTCAGAAGCGCGATCGCAGACTGGAGATCGTTTTCGCCCAGCGAATTGATTATCTGCTCGGTGCTCGGGGTTGCCGACGCCGACGGCGCGGGAGATTTGGCCGCCGCTACCGAACTTTTCGCCGTCGGTGCCGACGACGGCGCCGGTGTTTGGCCAAGTAAATTTGCCGCCAGGAAAAACGCGATGGCCGTTGTGGCCGTCCAATTCAACATTGCGCTTATTGTTAGCTGGTCACCGCGCTGAGAGCAATATCGCGCCGGTAGTGACATCCGTCGAACTGGATGCGCGATACCGCGTCGTAAGCGAGCGTGCGCGCGGCCATGATGGTTGGTCCCAGAGCGCTCACGGCCAGGACCCGGCCGCCGGCCGTTATCACTTGGTTATTCGCGTTCTTTGTTCCGGCGTGAAAAACCTGAATGCCTTCGAGTTTCGCTGCGTCGTCCAAACCAGAAATCGCTTTTCCGGTTTCGTATTTGCCCGGATAACCAGCCGAGGCGAGGACAACGGTGACGGTGGCGCGTTTGTCCCAGTCGATCGTGTAACTGTCGATCTTGCCGTCGATCGCCGCTCCCAACAGCGGCAACAGATCGGATTTCATCCGTGGCAACAGCGCCTGTGTCTCGGGATCGCCAAATCGGCAATTGAACTCGAGCACCCGCGCGCCGTCGCTCGTAATCATAAGACCTGGATATAGAAGACCGCGATAGGCGATGCGCTCCTTGGCCAGGCCGCGCAACAGCGGCCGCATAATTTCGTTTTCGAATTGCGACTGCAAGCGCGCGTTCCAGTTATTGGCCGGACTGAACGCTCCCATGCCGCCGGTGTTCGGGCCCGAGTCGCCATCGAACACGCGTTTGTGATCGCGGGCCGATTCGAGCAACCGATAGTTTTTTCCATCAACGAGCGCGTGGAGCGAGCATTCCGTGCCGCGTAGAAATTCTTCGATCACGATGCGGCGGCCGGCTTCGCCGAAGCGCGCTTCATTCATCATCGCTTCGATGGTTGATCTCGCAGTTGCGATATTCGGCGCAATGATCACGCCCTTGCCCAATGCGAGCCCATCAGCTTTGATCACGACCGGAAACTTCAGCTGTTCGCAATAACGCAGTGCTTCTTTGCTGTCCGAGAACGTGCTCGCTTGTGCCGTCGGAATTTTTTGCACGCGCATTAACTCTTTGGCAAAAATCTTTGATGACTCCAAACGCGCCGCCGATTTTGTCGGACCGAAAACCCGCAATTTGTTGGCTGAAAAAAGATCGACAATCCCCATGGCGAGCGGGTCGTCTGGACCGACAACGGTTAGATCGACATCGTTCTGCTTCGCGAATGCGCGCAATTGCGGCAAATCACTTGCGGCCAGAGCGACATTTTCGGCGATGACAGCGGTGCCAGCATTTCCGGGCGCACAAAAAATGCGATCGACCGCCGGCGATTGCTTGAGCTTCCAAACCAGCGCGTGTTCGCGGCCACCGCCGCCAATCACAAGAATTTTCATGGAGCCGATTCAGCGTCCCTCAGCGCGCGCCGAAAAACAAGCAACGCGTCTTGGCGTTAGCGAGAAGCGGCCGTCCGCGTCGGTGATTCTGCCGGCGTAATTGCCAGCGCCAACTTTTCCGTGTGCCGAACAATCGTGATTTCAGATTGAACGCCGATCTGCTCGCCCATGAGCATTTTGTGGAGCTCGTGGATGCTGCCAATCGGTTTTGCGTTGAACGCGACGATCACATCGCCTTCGCGCAGGCCGGTCTTTTCGGCCGGGCTGTTTTTTTCAACCGAAACGACCAGGACGCCGGTCTCGAGTGGCAGATTATAA
>QHPY01000129.1 GCA_003219215.1 Verrucomicrobiota bacterium
AACCCGCTATTTGTCGAACGACGTCTGTGTTTTCGCGAAGAAGCCAAACGTTTACGGATCGGTTTTTCGCTTCGACGGTCAGACGACTGTATTTGCGCCGCACCTCGGCGGACCATGTTATCGTTGCTTGTTTCCTGAGCCGCCGCCGCCAGGCTCGGTTCCGAATTGCGCGCAAGCAGGTGTGCTCGGCGTGCTTCCAGGAATCATTGGAACGATTCAGGCAAACGAAGCGATCAAATTGATTTTGGGCGTGGGCGAACCGCTCCTCGGCCGGCTTCTCTATTTCGACGCCCTGAAAATGAAATTTCGCGAATTCAATCTCCGGCGCGATCCACAATGTCCAGTCTGTGGCGATTCGCCGACGATAACCGAACCGATCGATTACGAGCAATTCTGCGGCGTTGCAACGAACGTCCCGACGGTTTCGGTGCGCGAATTAAAGGAAAAGCTGGACGCGCGTCAGCCAGTTCAGCTTGTCGATGTGCGGGAACCGTTCGAACACGAAATCGCAAACATCGACAGCGCGCGGTTGATTCCGCTCGGGGAATTGTCCGATCGGTTGAACGAATTGGACCGCGGTCGCCTGACGATTGTGCATTGTCACAGCGGAATGCGTAGCGCGCAGGCGGTGCGCTTGTTACGTGAAGCGGGTTTCGAGAACGTATTTAATCTCGAAGGCGGAATCGCCAAATGGTCGGACGAAATCGACCCAGACGTCCCGAAGTATTAATTTTGTTTTAAGGCGGCGGCCAACTCTTCAACGGACGGGACATCGCTCCATTGTTTTAGGAGTTCTCCTTTTCTACCGAAAATAAACACATGAAAGAGCGCGGCAGTTGGCTGAGCGCCAAATTGGGTCGTGACAGCGCCATCGAAATCGGGCACCGCGAAAATGTCCTGACGGGCGTTTCGCGTAATCCTGAGTCGATCGTAGCGCGTTTGAAGCTGGCGGGCTTCAGAATCGACGCGCCGCCGTATTAATGAAGTCAGAATCATGCGGATCGGTTTGCTGTGTTTCTTTTCAAACGCCAAAACGGTGATCATCCGATAAGTTGGATTGGCGAGACAAAAATCCGGCGTTCGATCTCCCACCGCGCGCGCTTTATCGATGTTCGACTCGCTGATCAAAACAACAGTCGTGATGTGGCCGTCGGCGGTCGAGAAAGTGTTTCCATCGACATCTGGAAGGTTGATTCGATAGCTTTCGCCGACCGTCAGCTCCGCGAAGATCGACGTCAGCGGCGCAAAAAGCATCACGGTCGCGAAAAAAATTTGCGCTCGACTCGGTTGCACGATTAAGGACGTTGATCACGATAAATGCGCGCTGACAACCTTCGCTTTCACATTTTTACTGCTTCGCTTTCGATTTTAGTGCTGGTCAGCGGGTGCGACCGGATGGTGACTTCGCGGAACACGCGGTTGGTCAAAGAAGCGGATTGGAAGGCGGCCCAAGGCGATTATCTCTGGGCGATTAATCTCTACGAAGCGGCGCTCGACGGCACGCCGCAGTCCGCCGAAGTGCATTTCAAACTCGCGCTCCTTTACGACGACAAAATGAACGATCCGCTGCACGCGCTTCATCATTTCAAACGTTACCTGGTGCTCGATCCAAACGGGTCGCACGCGGTCGAGGTCAAGGATTTCATGAAACGCGATGAAGTTGCACTCGGGACAAGTTTGTCGGGCGACTCTGTGGTAACGCGGGCGGAAGCCGCTCGATTGCGAAATGAAAATCTAAATTTGCACAGGCAAATTGACGCCGGGCCAGCGAAGCCGCGTCCCGCCGCGGACAAATCGTCCTCGCGTCATGGTGACAAGGAAAAAGCGGAGTCGAAGAAAACTGGATCGCACACTTACACGGTGAAAGAAGGCGATACCCTGACTTCCATTTCGCGCAGGTTTTACAAAACATCGAAGCGTTGGCGAGAAATCCGCGATGCCAATGAGAAAAAGATCGACGACCCGGAAAATTTGAAAGCGGGCCTGACCCTGACGATTCCGGCTAACGACTGAAAATGGAACGACTCCTCAGCAACCTTTCTCCCCTAAGAAGGGGAGAGAAGAAAGGGTTAGGGGATGCCACTATTGAAGCGCTCGCAAATAAGATCGAGACTGGCTGATTTAACAATGCTGAGCAGATTAATCACTCGAATCGCGCCGGACGTCGGCTGGCTTCCGGTCAGTTTTGCGAATGTTTATTTCGTCGGTCGTCCCGGCGGCAAATGGGTCCTGATTGATGCGGGATTGCCAGGATGGGCGGCAGACATTTTCGCCGCAGCCGAGGCGCGATTCGGCGCCGGTTCGCGGCCGGAAGCGATTGTGTTGACACATGGCCGCATCGACCACGCCGGCTCGGCCCTGGCGCTGGCCGAAATGTGGGACGTCTCAATTTATGCGCACCGTCTTGAGATTCCTTTTTTGATTGGCAGATCGCCTTATCCGCCACCCGATCCGACAGTTGGCGGCGCGCTCGCATTTCTCTCGCGTTTTTTTCCGCGGCTTTCGCGGGATCTCGGTGCGCGACTGCGTGAGTTGCGGACCTCCAGGGTCCCGGGCGCCCCAAATTGGGTATGGTTCTTTACGCCCGGACATTCTCCGGGTCACGTTTCATTCTTTCGGGATTCGGATCGTGTTCTTTTGGCTGGCGACGCCTTTGCGACCGTCAATATGGATTCGTGGAGCGGATTACTGACAGGACGGCGCCAGCTCTCGCGCCCGCCGGCGCCATTCATAATTGACTGGCAGGCGGCATGCGCGTCCGCCCGAGAATTGGCAACCTTGCGACCGAACGTCGTCGGCTGCGGTCACGGCGTGCCAAGCTCCGATTCCGATTTGCCGGAACGTCTCGAAGACTTTGCGAAACGGTTTCGTGCTCCGCGACGCGGCCGTTATGTCAAACAGCCGGCGCGGACAGACGAGAACGGAATTGTCTATCTTCCACCGGCGCCGCTCGATCCGGTCCCGTTCGCGACCGCGGCTGCGCTCTTCTGTGTCGGGCTCGCGCTCGGCGCAGGTTATCTCGACGACGAAAAGCGGCGGCGGTAAATGATTAGAACCGTGCGTCGCTCGGAATGATCGACGGCTGCGGCGGCGGCGGCGGCGATTTTGGTGGCCGCGCATTGATGCCTTGATCGATAATATCCTGACTGGTTGGATCGACTAGACCGCCACTGGGCGGCGAAGTTTGCTGGTTCTCGATATCAGCCAGAATCAAATCGAGTTCCGGCAGCGGTCTTTTGAAGCCTTTGATCAATTTGCCGTTTAGTAATTTTGAAATGTCGATGTTGAGCACTTGCGGGCAACGCGTCGGATTCGGCGGAAACACGACCATCTGTCCGGTGTGCAATTGGCACGGACCGGTCGGAGTGCCTTTCAATGTCAGTGTGCCGTTGCCGTGAAGAAGGATGAATTTATTCCAGGTGTTCGAATGACGTTCCAAAATCGCGGTGAACCCGCTCACGGCGAAGCTCGCAACCGCCGTGGTGATTTTCACCGCGCCGACCTGTTTCGGCGCCGACATTAAGATCGCACCGTTGCCGAGATCGTAAGTGCGTGTGGCTGCGCCAAAACTGAAGACTGTGTTCGCGCCGAGGCGGGTCAACGTTAGATCGGTGAACGTCAGCTCCGCGCGTGAATCGGTCCCGGTGCGAACGGCCGTTCCTTCGTGGATGGTGTCGTTCACTGCGGCAGGACGCGCCGCGGCCTTCGCCGCGAGCAGGCGCACGTCATGGATCACTTCTGTGACGCGTGCTTGTTTTTGTTCGGCTGCAAAAAGGACGGTGGCAACGCCGACCGCTGCGCCGGTTAGACTGACGGCAAGAACAACGTTTAAATATGGAGAGGGGGTTTTCGTCAGAGTGATTGTCGATCTGATCATGGCCCGTGACCCGGGTCACCCAGGGGCGGGGCACTGGACAACGGTTGCGGGTTCTTCGCGCCAGCGCCGCCAAACGTGCCGGTCGTGTCCGTCGACCCGGTCCCTCCAAAACCGAAATAGTTTGGATGATTTGTGAAAACATCTGCCTGTTGAGCCGAATTGATCGTGACGACCACGCCTTGCGAAATGTTGATCGTATTGGCGGCAAGAATATTCGACGGGCTGCTAAGGGTCACATTTGAGAGAAAGTTGAGCGTGCCGTTGCTTCCAACAGCGTAAAGTTTCAGCACCGTGTCCGCGTTCAGCATATTACCGCTGCCAATATTGAGCACGCCGTTCGTGCCCAGGGCCGAGAGTTTGACAACGTCGCCGTGGATCGTCGCATTGTTCAGAGTAGTCTGACCGGTGTCGCCGGTCTGACGGATGTCCACCTCACCTTGCTCGGCCTGAATCGATCCGCTGACGTTAATGGCGCCGCTACTGCCGCTGGCGAGGATCAGGATCTGGCCGGTGTTTCCCGAGGCATCGAGCATGGAGAGAAGTTGCGCACTACTGGTGACGGTTATGCCACCCAGGGATTGGAGAATCATCTGGTGCGAGTTAACGGTCGAGCTGGCCACCAGGTTGTTCCCCGCTAGAGCCTTAAATCCGCGGTTGTCCTGCGCGGTACCGTTCACCGTCACGGGCGCGCTTATTTGGATGTCGTTTTCTGCCCTGAGTTGAACTTTATTTAGATTGGAGATTGGCGCGGCCAGCGTGAGATTTGAGCCCGTGCCGCGAGCATAGATGAAAAGTTGGCCGAAATTCGCGAAGCTAATGCCGGACAGATTGATCGAGCCATTGAGCGCAATTAGACCGACTTGCTGAATGCCGCCGAACGTAAAAACGGCCCCCGTCGGAGAAGAGGTAATACCGCCTTGGCTGACCAGACCGAGAGTTGGGTAGCCGCTGGAGTTGAAAACCGTCGGGTCTCCAGCCAACTGCAGCGACGCGAATAAAAAACCCGGAATTGGGAGGGTCTTGCTATCAGGACTGATGAAACCGCCGCTACTATTGCTGTCGAAAAAGTCCACACTGTCGAAGGACGACGGCGAACTGCCAAGCCAGGTGGGCAGCGGACCGTCCAGAGCGGCTCCGCGATAAATTTTTCCGAAATTGGTCATGCCGTTTGTGGTGATCGTCGGATCGGTATTGATGACTGTGCCACTCGTGATCACGTACGGATTAGGTGACGTGATCGCCGATGGCGGCCCGAACTTGCTAGTGCTGCCGCCGCCGCCGCTGCTGCTGCTGCTACTGCCAGGTGTTGCGCTTGCGGCGACGCTGGTGCTTATCACGTCGACCAGGTCCTTCGTTCCGGAGGGACTGGACGGACTGGACGGGCCGCCCAATTGCCCCGCCTGCTGCTCGTCGATCACCGCCAGAATTAAGTCAGCATTCGGAAGCGTCGGGAAGCTGGTGATCAACTTCGACGTCTTGTAAACCAAGGCCGCATTGAATTTTGTCGGCCGCATGATTTGTCCGTCCACGGTCATCATCGCCATTTCTCCTCCATGAACAATCGCCGCTTGCTCGGGGTGACCCGTGGGATAAAAGCGGCCGATCCCTTCGAGCATGAGGAGTTTTGTCGGAAAACCTTTGTTAGCTTCAAGTAGAGCCGTCCCGCCGGTGATGGCGGCCGTAACAGCTACCGTCGTGATTTTCGCTTCCGCCCCGTTTCGCGGTACCTGCAGGAGGACGGCGCCGCCGCGCAGGTTGATCTGGCGAGCTCCTTCGTTGAAACTGAAAATCGTGTTTGCGCCCAGGCGCGTGATCGTCAAATCGAGGAAGGTCAGCTCCGAGCGCGAATCCGCTCCCGTGCGCACGGCGGTGCCGGCATCCACGCTGTCGTTCACGACCGCTGCTCGCGCTGCCGCTTGTCCGGGAAGCAATTTAACGTCGTTAATTATTTGAGTAACGTGCGCACCCCGTAACCCAGCCGCAGCCGCCACGGCCGAAAGATGCACAAAAGTAAGAAGGCAAAATAGGACACAGCCGGCGACTGTTTTGAAAAGGTTCATAATGCTAGCGCGGGTTATCTGCTGCGTAACTTCCCGCAGGTAATCGGTTCGGAGTTGACTGCGGATTTGGCGGCGTTTGAATCGTGCCGAGATCGGTCGACGATGGAATTGCGGTCGATCGCGATTCCGCGGAAGCAACCGCCGCCGGGGCGGCTGCGTTCGGCTGCGCGGGATTGGTAAGCGACACCAGCGTTCCCTTTCCGAAGATGACCAGATTGGTATCGATCAAGGTTCTTTTTGATTTCGCGCGCTGTTGTTTTTCACTTTCCTTCGCAATCAAGTTTTGCCTGCCCAGCGGCGGAAAATCGATGATCAAGAGCGACGTTTTCAGCAGCCGCTCGAGATCGACATCCACCGGGTCGGGCAAACCAGCTTTGGCATCCGGGTTCGTGATCAGCATTTGCCCCGGCCGAATAAGCACCGATTCGCCCCAGCGACGCTTCAAATACAAACGGGCTGTGCCTTCCAGACTCATGAACTTGATGTAGGCATGCGGGTGATACTCAACTATCACAGTGGTTCCGGTGATCGCGGCCGTGACCGCAGCCGTTGTGATTTTTGCGCCGCCCACTCCTTTCGGTACCTGCAAGAGCATGGCGCCCTCAGCCAGATCGAGATTGCGCGTTCCTTTATTGAAACTGAAAACCGTGTTCGCACTGAGCCGCGCCAATGTCTGATCGCTAAACGTCAGCTCGGTGCGCGAATCCATGCCTGTCTGCACCGCGGCGCCATCGGGCACATTATCGTTCAGCACTGCCGCCTTCGCCGCCGCCCCGGTCGGGCGCAATTGCACCTCGTTAATAATTTGCGTGACCGTCGCTTCGTTGCGTTCCGCCGCGATTGTCGATCTTGCCGCAATGGTCGCACCGACCAGAGCAATCGATCCGATCAGACTGAGTCGGAAAATGTGGTTAATGCCCATGGTGTCTCCTAAAATTTCGCAGAGAGCGCGATCGCGCCGCCGACGTTCGCGACGTTGTAATCGAACACGTCCTGGTTTGAGTCGTTGTGCGCGAACGAGCTGATCGCGCTGACCGACCACCAGTTGGTCAGGCGATAAGTCGCCGTGGCTGAAAGAATCTCGCTCACATCGGTCCGGCCGTTTTGGTGATAATCACGCGCCACCACCCGCCCGACTGCATTGATCGTGAACGCGCGAGTCAGGTTCACCGAGTAACCAAGATAGCCTTCGTAATCGTTGCGACGCGGCCGCTGATGATCCGCGCCCACGCTGATGTTTGTGTCTCCTCCGACCGAAAGCTGCTGCGCGCGGCTGAATCGGAATGGTAGCTCGACGTTGAAGATCAGCTCGTGATTCGAGAAAAATTCGTCCCCGAGCCGGTCACCGAAGGTTAGGCGATTAAAATCGTACTCGCCGCGGAGAATGAGATTATGAAATTGCGGCAGAACATAACTCAGGCCCGCTTCAGCATCCAGGCTGCCGAAATCGAAGCTGTGGTATTGGCCGTAGTAAAAAACTTGCTCTCGCGCACCGAAATGCCCGTACAACGTATTTGTGATCCGCGGATCATAAAAAACACCGGCCATTGGCGCGATGACCACGTCGCTCAATTCACCGCTCCGGGTCAGCGCGACATTCGACGTGTAGAAGATCGGACAGGCGAGCGAGGCCGTGAACGGCTGATACCCGGTGACGCGCTTCAAAATTTCCTGCTGGCCGATGTCGGCGTCGTTCGGGCTCGCGGCCGCGCGCCCATCTTCAATGCCTCCCGGCGTTACGCTTGGTCCGAACGGCGGCTGCGTTTGTCCCTGAAGTAATTGCGCGCGATCGACATCTTGCGAGGTCGGCCCCTGGGCAAAACTTGCCGGCGCGAAGATCGACATCATCGCCGTGCAAATGGCCA
>QHPY01000130.1 GCA_003219215.1 Verrucomicrobiota bacterium
ACACGATCCGCGTTACGAGCGTCCGGCCGAAGTCGACTTGCTGATCGGCGACGCTTCGAAAGCGAAAAGAGTTCTCGGTTGGGAACCGAAAGTCCGATTCAAAGATCTGGTTCGCATCATGGTCGATGCCGATATGGAATTACTGTCCCGAGAAACACCGCGGAAACATTTAGGAAAACTTCCATAGTAACCCTTACCTGCCGCTTCGCGACTTCCCCGGGATCGCGACCGGGTGGGAGCGCTGAGAGGATTGAGGTGAGGGAAACCAGGCTAACGAATCACGCCGATAGCGTGGTTGGTCTCCGCCATTTGGCTGGCAGAATTCAACTCGGGGATAACGGCGACCAACGGAGATTGAACAATCGAAACCTGCGCACCCGCGCCCACCTGACCGTAAAGATTGATGATGTCAACGGAGCGCATGCGAATGCAGCCGTAGCTTGCTGGCCGTCCGATGTTCCGTTCTTCCGGTGTGCCGTGAATATAAATGTCGCGACGAAATGCGTTCGCGTTTTGAGCTTCGCGTCCGCGCAGCCAGATGATCCGCGTCACAATTGGATCACGCCCGGGCGCGTCCACCGGAATTACTTCGCCGGTACGGCGTCTATCTTTGAAAACAGTTCCAGCCGGGGCGCCGTCACCGATTTTGTCTGCGACTTCCAGCTCTCCGAGCGGCGTGCCGAAGCTTCCCGGGCGGTCGCCCAATCCGAATTTGGAAGTCGAAATCGGATAGGTGGCGACAAGATTTTCTTTCTGGAGCAACGCCAGCTTTTGGTCTCGCACACTGACGACGATGTGATGTTCAGTATCACGAGGTGCCGCGCAAGAAGCGAGAATTAACGCGGCAAAAAGAGGTGCGAAGTGGATCGAGCAATCCCTTGCACGATGCTGAAAAGAATGCGCCTGCGGCGCCTGATTTAACATCGCCCGCGGAGCGGACGATCCACCGTCTCTCTCACCCACGTTCAAATCGGAAGAATTCTTCCGCAGTTGCGGTTGTTGCGCCAGCGATTTCTTCTAATGAAGCACCGCGAGCTTTCGCGATCTCTTCCGCGACCAATCGCGTGTGGGCCGGCTCGCAGCGTTTTCCGCGAAACGGGACCGGCGCCAGATAAGGACAATCCGTTTCGACCATAAATCGATCGATCGGCACCTTCGCGGCGACTTCGCGCACTTGTTTACCGTTTTTGAACGTGACGATTCCGGTAAAGGAAACAAGATGGCCGAGATCGAGAACTTCGTTTGCCTGATTCAATGTCCCGCCAAAGCAATGAAAGACGCCGCTGACTTGCCGGCCATAATCGCGCAAAATTTCGAGAGTATCGTCCCACGCGTCGCGTTGATGAATCACGACGTTGAGTCGCAACTCAACGGCGAGATCAAGCAGTTGCTCGAATAACTCGGCCTGTTTCGATTTGTAAGCGCCGTCCTCGATGCGAGCTTCGACTTGTTCTTCAGTTTCGCTCTGGAGCGCGTTGAAAACCTGGATGTGTTTCTGTTTGGCGGCTTCCACGCTTGGCAAATGATGATAATCCAGACCGATTTCGCCGATCGCGACCACGCGCGGATTTTTCGCAAGCTCGCGTAACGGCGTGATCACGTCCTCGGTGGCTTGCAACGCGTAAGTCGGATGAACTCCGATCACGGCAAAAATGTTCGGATATTTTTCGGCAAGCTCGACCGCGCGCCGGCTGCTCTCGACCGAAGTGCCGATCGTGATGATTCGCGTCACGCCAGCGTCAGTCGCGCGACGAAGCACATCTTCGAAATCGTTTGCGAAATCCGGATAATCGAGGTGCGCGTGCGTTTCGATTAACATTGCGTGCGCGAAAGGAAAAAATTCACCATTCGATGATGGTGCTGGCCCAGGTGAGTCCGCCGCCGAACACGACCATGAGAACGTAATCGCCATGCTTGATTCGGCCGCTGCGATTCGCTTCATCCAGCGCGATGGCAACGGCGGCTGCGGAAGTGTTTCCGTACTTGTCGAGATTTACGTAGAAGCGATCGAGCGGAATTTTCAGTCGGTCGGCGATCGCCTCGATGATGCGCAAGTTCGCCTGATGGGGAATAACGCACGCGATGTCGTCCGCTGTTAGACCGGCGTCCGTCAAGACTTTTCGAGACGCGTTCACCATCGCGGTAACGGCTTGTTTGTAAACGTCCTTGCCGGTCATGTGAATGGTGTTGAGATGCATGTGCGCATTTTCAGCCGTGATGGGGCAACGCGAGCCGCCGCCCGGCATGAACAAAATGTCAGTGAATTGTCCGTCGCTGCCGATGTGTGTGCTGATGACGCCGTGCTCGCTGCCGCGATGACGCAACACCGCCGCGCCCGCGCCATCGCCGAACAACACGCAGGTGTTCCGATCGGTCCAGTTCGTGATCGACGTTAATTTTTCAGCGCCGATCACTAACACTATGTCGTGCGTATGCGAAGTGATGAATTGCTGCGCGATTTCGATTCCGAAAAGAAAACCCGCGCACGCGGCGGAGACGTCGAGACAGGCGGCGTTTTTCGCGCCGAGTTTTCTCTGCACGAAACATGCGGTCGCCGGGAAAAGCATGTCCGGCGTGGCGGTCGCTACCAAAATAAGATCGACATCTTGCGGTTTAACTTTCGCCTGCTCGAGTGCTTGCAACGCCGCTTTTGTCGCCATGTCGCTGGTGAGTTCGTCTTTCGCGGCGATGCGCCGTTCTTTGATTCCAGTCCGGGTGGTGATCCATTCGTCCGAGGTATCGACCATTCGTGACAGGTCCGCGTTGGTCAGACGTTTGTCCGGCACGTAACTGCCGGTGCCGATGATGGAAACTGTTCGGCGCGCTTTACCGGTGCGCAGTCGCGGGCTCGAGCGAGGTTGTCGTTTCATGATAACGGCGGATTTCCTCGACGATATGCGGGTTGAGTTGATGTTCAATCGACTCGGCCGCTACGCGGAGCGCGTTCTTGATCGCGAGTGGTGTGCTGGCGCCGTGAGCGATGATGCAAATGCCGTTGACGCCCAGAAGCGGACTGCCGCCATAGTATTCGTAGTTGGTTTTGTCTTTGATCGCTAGAAACGCGTCCTTGGCAAGAAATGCGCCGGCCTTGCGTCTGGGTGAACGCGCCAATTCGTGTTTTAACCATTTGAAAATTGCGACCGCGATTGATTCACACGTTTTCAAGATCACGTTGCCGACGAATCCGTCGCACACGACCACTTCAACCGGATCTTCGAAAAGATGACGGCCTTCGATATTGCCGCGGAAGTTGAGCGAAGTCTTCTTCAACATCTTAAAGACTTCCTTCGTCTTTTCAGTTCCTTTCACGTCCTCCTCGCCCAGCGAAATCAAACCGACCCTTGGGCTTTTGTAACCAAGAACGTGGCGCGAATAAACCGAACCCATGATCGCGTACTGCAAAAGATGTTCGGGGCGCGCATCGATATTGGCGCCGGCGTCGACCAAGACGAAGACGTTAAATTGTGTGGGAAGCACGGCCGCAATGCCCGGCCGATCAATTCCTTCAAGTGTGCGCAACTTGATCGTGCTGGCGGCAACGGCGGCACCAGTGTGCCCCGCGCTGACGATTGCATCCGCCTCGCCATGTTTCACCAAATCAACCGCGCGGCTGATGGATGAATTTTTCTTTCGCCGGACGGCCGACCACGCTCGGTCGCTCATGTCCACCACTTGCGTCGAATGCACGATGTGGATCCGGCGGTCGTTGCACTTGTGTTTCTTGAGCTCTGATTCGATCTGCTTCGTGTCACCAACGAGAAAAAGCTTTTTGATGTGCGAATACTCGCGCAGCGCCATCACTGCTCCGGCGACAAGATAAGGCGGCCCGAAATCGCCGCCCATTGCATCCAAGGCGATCTTCATCGAAGACAAATTTTGCGAGCTTTAGTCGCTCTTTGCAAAATTAAAATCTCAACTGGGAGGGACATGCGCCGTCGTGTCCCAAATATTTGGGTGCCGGCAGCGCAGCGCCCTCGGCTACTTGCCTTCCACCGTCAGAACTTGGCGGCCTTTGTAATAACCGCATGACGGGCAAACGGTGTGACTTGCAACGGTGCTGCCGCACTGCGGACACTTGCTAAATTGCGGCCGATGCCAGCGGTTCGCCGCTTTGCGTGTGCGCAGTCGCATCTTGGACGTTTTGCGTTTGGGGACTCCCATGTGAGCGGACTAGAAAAGCAGAGTTTGTGGAAAACACAAACGCGCTCTCATTTTTTTAACTTCAATCTATCCAGCGCGCTCCAGTCGGACTTGCGTTTCGTTTCCGCCGCTGCCGCCATTGTCGCCGCCGCGGCTTTGCAGACGCGTCCGCCTTCGCGGTCACAGCGCGGATGCGCCGGCAAGTTCAGCAAAATGTCTTCCCGCATGAATGGTGAAAGATTAACCGTCTCCGGACCGTGCAATTCGGTGTGGAGCGCGAATGCGGGAACCTTGATGTCGTAAACGAATTTCTCGAGGCAGGCGACGCAGGTCAGCTCGATCGGTTGTTTGAGCGAACCATTTGCCCAAAGCGAGCCTTCCGAAACTCCGATGTCGATCCTGTATTGCGTCGGTCCCAGGCAGCGAAAGCCCTCCGTCTCCAGCTCCGGAATGAGGCAATCTTCTTCGCCTTCAAGGTGGAATCCCTCGGGCGGAATTTGTTTGAGATGAACCTTCACTTGCGAATTCTTTCGCAGTTTATCCTTTAAATTTTTTCCCGAGCGCGCTGGCGACCAGACTTGGAACAAAATTTGAGACATCGCCGCCGAGTCGCGCGATTTCCTTTACTAATCGAGAACTCAAATAAGTGTACTCCTCTTTCGGCATTAAAAAGATCGTTTCCACGTTGCCTTCAAGTTTTCGATTCATCAGCGCCATTTGAAATTCGAATTCGAAGTCCGAGACCGCGCGCAATCCGCGAATGACCGCATTCGCTTTTTGCTGAAGCGCAAATTCGACCAGCAGCCCATCGAACTGCGCGATCCGGACGTTGTCGATCTTGCCGACGGTTTGTTGCAACAAATCGAGCCGTTCCTTGAGCGCAAAGAGCGGCTGCTTCTCATCGTTGTGGGCAACCGCCACGATAACTTCATCAAAAAGTTTTCGGGCGCGCTCGACCACGTCGAGATGGCCGTTGGTGACCGGATCGAAGCTGCCCGGATAAATCGCACGTTTCATTTCAGCCGAAATTCAATCATCAAACCGCAAACATCAAACTTCTGATGCAATCATTTGCCGAACGCTGCGCGAAGCCGGAGATTGCTGTCTTGGTTTCATGATGAATCCGTCTCCGTATAAGAACATTGCGGTTGCCAGCACGTTTTCTCCGCGTTTCGAACAAGTGCTTTCGGAAGCGGGACGGATCCGCGAACGATTCGGGTCAACCTTGAATTTGATTTATATCGGAGAGCGCACCGGTGAGACGACGAAACGGTTCCAAGAGATACTCGGGCGCCTGCAGTTGCCGAGCGATTCGCCGGTTCATTATGGTGAGGGAGATCCGGCCGATGGAATCTTGCGCGCGATCGCGGATAACGATGTCGATCTTATCGTCGCTGGTGCGTTGGAAAAAGAGGCGGCGCTGCATCCATTTCTCGGCAATGTCGCTCGTCGACTATTGCGGGACGCAAGTTGTTCCGTTCTACTTTTCACGAATCCGGAGCTCAAACCAAAGCCGCTGCGCCAGATCGTTTTTGTCGCCAATTATTCCGATCATGCCCAGCGAGCCTTCAAGCAGACGCTGATGCTCGCGGCGGCCGAATCGTGTGAGCGGCTCTATGCGGTTCGAGTTTACACGACGTTCGATGAAGTTCGGGCCGCCATGTTTGTCGACAATGGCGACGGCACCCCGCGGCCGCGCACGTTTGAAGAAGAAGAGGCTGATCTGGAAAAGTTCGTGTTGGCCGCAGGCGAAACCGAAGTCCCGATCGAAGCGCGCTGCATTCGTGGCAACACCGGATTCGCCGCGTCCGACTTCGTGAAATCGGTGGAAGCCGATTTACTGGTCGTGCCCGTGCATAAAAGCGAAATGTCGGCTGAACG
The DNA here is from genome assembly GCA_003219215.1 of Verrucomicrobiota bacterium. Lineage (GTDB taxonomy): Bacteria > Verrucomicrobiota > Verrucomicrobiia > Chthoniobacterales > UBA10450 > AV40. The sequence goes on from QHPY01000130.1 coordinate 6,022, forward strand.
TTTGCCGAACCATCTGGCGTGGATCGCCGACGTGATCCCATGCAATTTGTGGCTCGTTCGCTGAGCCGTTGTCGATCTAATCGCGCAAATGAATTCCGCACCCGAGTTTCATGCTTACGGTTGCGCGCATCTCACCGTGATTTTTTTAACCGTGGGTTTGCCGTTTTTGCTCGCGCTCATTGTTCATCGAACGAAATCGCATTTCCTCGAACGGACGATCTGTTTTGCTATCTCCGCGTTACTTCTAATCAATTACGTCGCCTACCTGATCGTCGCTCGAAACTTCGGCGTCACCCGCTGGTACAAGGCGTTGCCGATGCAATTATGCGACTGGGCGATGATCGTGATCATCGTTGCTCTTTGGACGGGCAATCGGCGCTGGCTCGAAGTGGCTTACTTTTGGGGAATCGGTGGAACGCTGCAGGCGATCCTTACGCCAAATCTGCGGTTTGGATTTCCGGATCTGCGCTTCGTCAGTTTCTTTGTTGCCCATTCCGGAATCATCATCGGCATCGTTTTCCTGATGTTAATCTACGGATTTCGTCCGCGCGCGATCGGCGTTTTGCGCACGTTTGCCTGGACGGAAATCTATTTCGTCGTTGCGTTCGGCGTGGATCTGCTTACCGGCGAGAATTACGGTTTTCTTCTTCACAGACCGGAAGCAGGTTCGCTTCTGAATTTTCTGTCCGATTTCCGGCCGCTCTACCTTGTCCAATTTCACGGCCTGGCCTTTCTTTTCTTCTGCGTGCTCTACGCGCCATTTGCGATTGTCGATCTTGCGCGCAAACTGCAAAATTCTCGAACGACATGAAATCTTTTCACGTTGGCGAAGTTACGATTGGTGGAAAGCGGCCCGTGTTTATTCTCGGACCGTGCGTGATTGAGTCGGAGAAGTTTGTTTGGCAGATGGCAAGACGCATCGCCAAAATCTGCCTGGCGGAAAATGTCGATCTTATCTTCAAGGCGTCCTACGACAAAGCGAACCGGACTTCGGTGCGTTCTTTTCGCGGGATGGGAGCGCGCGAAGGTTGCGAAATTCTAGCCGCCATTGGTGAGGAATTAAAGATTCCCGTCACAACCGATGTGCATTCTCCGGACGAAGCCAAGCTCGCCGGAGACATGATCGATTTGTTGCAGATCCCCGCATTTCTTTGCCGCCAGACCGATCTTTTGAAAGCGGCGGGGCAAACCGGACGCGCGGTCAACGTGAAGAAAGGACAATTTCTCGCGCCGTGGGATGTGGAAAATATTGCCCAGAAATTAACGGCGTTCGGTTGTAAGAAATTTTGCTTCACCGAGCGCGGCGCAACTTTCGGCTATAATAACTTGGTCGCGGACATGCGCTCGCTCTACTGGATGCGCGAAGCCGGTTATCAAGTCATCTTCGACGCCACCCATTCCGTGCAACGGCCTGGCGGAGCAGGGGACAAAACTTCCGGCGACAGCGCGCTGGCGCCAGTGCTGGCGCGCGCCGCGATGGCGGCAGGTTGCGACGGGATTTTCATGGAAGTCCATGAGAATCCGGCGCGCGCGTTGTCGGATGCGGCCAACCAAATTCCGCTAAAGGATTTGCCGAAGCATCTGCGCATGTTAAAAGCTATTCATGCTGCCGTTTGGTAACGGTCGCTCCGGAAATTGGGGCCTCGCTGTTTGCTTATTGTCGATCTTGCTCTTGTCGATTGCGTTTGCAATTGAGCCGGCCATCGCTGCCAAACCCAAGCTCAAAAAGGAAAAATTCCTGAGTCCGACGCAGAGCGCTTCGCCGGGCGAGCAAAGTTTAACCAACATCCCGCTGCCGATCGGGCACGAAGCGAAAGGCCTGGTTCTTCCCGACTTTGATTTGGAGGGCCACCTGCGGGGGAGATTTGAAGCAGCCTCCGCGAAACGCCTCGATGAATATCACATCGGGTTTCACGCCTTAAAAATCACGACTTACACACCAGAGAACCGGCCGGACCTGACAATTGAACTAAGCGAATCGGTTCTTAATTTGAATACGCGCATCCTTAGTTCAAGCGAGCGCACCACGATTAAGCGCGCGGATTTCAACATCGCCGGCGATTCGGTGGAATTCGACACCAACACGCACACCGGCAAACTGGTTGGCAATGTGAAAATGGTGATCACGACCCAATCGCAATTGTTAGGCAATCAAAACGAGTGAGCAGGCCAGGCGTAATCCTTCTCGCTATTTCTTGCGTCTTGGCTGCTCAGTTGCCTGGACAACCGGCGAATTTGTCCAGTCCGCCGCCGGCCGTGGCGAAGAAAGACGAAAAAAAAGAAAAACAATCTTCGGACAAAACAAATCCATTGGTCGGTGGAATTAAGGGTGCGCCAACGGACGGTCCGGTCACAACTGAGATTTATGCAGACGACGC
>QHPY01000173.1 GCA_003219215.1 Verrucomicrobiota bacterium
CTTGCATCCGCGCTCCTGCAACGCCACCGCCACCGAGCCCATGGCCGTGCCGCAAATCCCAATGAAATGAAATTTTTGCGGCGTGCTCTTCGTCACGCGCATTCTTTACGCCGCGCCAGCGACTTTGGCTACTGAAACGAAGCTAATCTGGAAGCCATGAATCCAGGAAATTCATTTTGCAGTCTCATGGTTTCCTGGTTTCCGGGTTCGTTTGCTATTTTTTCTTAAACACTTCGACCGCGTTCCACGCTTCGTCTGGCGGTGATTGCTCGTATTCCAACGCGCTCGCGAGATACATTTTCCCCAGCGCGTCGTCCGGATAAAATTCGAGAAAGTGTGAAAACAGAATCTTCGCGCCTTTGAAGTCACGCTTTCGGAACTTGACGATCGCCTCCTCGTAAGCTTGTAGCCATTTCAAAAACTCTGGATCGACATCGTCGTTGAGCGCGCCTATCAGCGTGAAAATTTCCACCGGTTCCGTCTTTCCCTTCACTTGAACCCGCGCGATCGAGCGTAAGTAAAAATCGTCGCGGACGAGCTCGGCCGCGCTTCGACCCATCAGAATATCAACCCCATAAACGCGCGTGAGCGCTTCTAATCGCGAAGCGAGATTGACTGCGTCACCGATCACCGTCGGATCGAGCCGTTCGTGCGGCTCATAGGAACCGATATTGCCGACCACAGCGTCGCCGTGATTAATCCCAATTCCGAATGCGAGCGGCTTGAATCCCTCAGCTTGCCATGCGGCATTGAGCGCGGGCATTGCGCGTCGCATCCCGAGTGCCGCTCGCACCGCCGCTTTCGCATCTTCGGCCGCGCCGTGGCTGCTCACGTTTCCCCAGACCGCCATAATCGCGTCACCGATAAATTTATCGAGTGTGCCGCCGTTATCGAACACCATCGGCACCATCGCGCTGAGATAACGATTGAGCTGCGACACCAGCACAGTCGGATCCGCCTTTTCCGACAAACTGGTGAAGCCGACCAAATCTGAAAAAAGCACCGTCACCGGTTTGCGCGAGCCGAGCATCGAATTGTAGTAACCGCCCGGGTTATCGAGAATTTCTTTGACCAGATTTTTCGAGACGTAACGCTCGAGCGTGCGACGGGTGCGCAGTTTCTCCAGCCGTTCGAGCGCGTACTCAAAACCGAGCCCACATAAACCGCTGGCCAAAAATGTGCTCAGTGTCGGCACTACCATGACGAGCAGGCCGAATCGATCGTAAATAATTCTCGCCAAACCAAGATAAGCTGCAGCGATGGCGAGCAGCGTGCCAAAACAGAGAAGTGGTCGACGCAAAAAAGCGACTACGGTCCAAGCCGTCAATCCGCCTAACAAAACCAAAACAAAGTCGACCTTGATTGGAGTTTCCGAGAGAAATTCTCGATCGAGCGAGGCGGCCAGCGCATGTAAGTGCAAAGCGGCTCCCCACAGCCTCGAATTTATCGGGGTGGCCACAACGTCGTGCTGAATCTCCGCCGACGAACCTACGATGATGACTTTATCCTTAAAAAATTTCCCATCGTGGTAATTGCTGTGCCACGTCGCTGGGAGGAAAACTTCGTACAAAGGCAATGGATGATATGCCTCCTCCGAACCGAAGCGGATTGCGTGCAGGTTGACGTCGTCAGGCACAGAATCGGGACGGCCTAGCTTCACCAAAGCGCGCGCGACCATCGAACTGTAGATCTCCTCTCCGGCAAATTCAGCTTCCCCGGCGAGCTGACGATCAGAAACATGAAAGCGCGCACGCCGGATCACCCCATCAAGGTCGTGCCAATAATTTACAAAACCGACTCGATCATCTTGCCCCTGCGGCGCCGGGATTAGCGTTTTGATCGGCAAAACCAGCTGATAATTGTTCTGGTCGTCGAAATTAGATGCGATGACGACCCGATCCCGATATTTCTCCAGCGCCGCGTGAAATGCCGGGTCCGCATCCGTCGGCGAATTGAAAACGAGGTCGAACATGATCAACCGCGCGCCCGACGCGAAGAGCTTGTCCATCAGCACCACCCAAACTTCGCGTGACCAGGGAAACGGATGCCCGGCCATCAATTGCAATGCGGGGTCGTTTGCAATTTCTTCCGGACTAACCGCATCGAGTATCAGCGACTCCTGATCGATCCCGAGAAAAACAAAATCCGAATGGGTCTGGGTTTTGCGGCCTTCACGGCGCAACACGTCGGCAAAACTTCGCTCTCCGCTCCAGATCGTCGAAAGAAACGGAGCGGCCGGGAAAAAATGGGCCAGCGCAACCAAGCCGGTCCAAAAAACCGCGATCGCGACCAAAATCATCAAGCGATGTCGGCCAAGCCAATGCACGGCGGAATTATATCAATGACGAAGCACGAATGTCGAATTTCGAAGCAATGATCAAAGCCGAATGACGAAGTGATTATTGGGGCCGGCATTCGACCTTGGTCATTCGGGCTTCCCTCGTCATTCGTCATTTTGAAAATCAGTTGTCATTTACGACGAACTCCCTAACTTCTCCGCCCCGACCAAAAACGCGTCGGCTCATCTTTTCACCTGTCCCGCGCTGCGGGACTGATCAGCGAGCGAGGTCGGAAAGATCGATAATTAAGAACAGCGCGCTGAACGAGGAGCCCCGGAGTGATTCGGGGCACAACAACAATGCCTAGAGCCAGTAATGCGCCGGCCAGCCGTGCGCGCCGCAAACGCGTCCTGAAAAAAGCCAAAGGCTACCGCGGACGCCGTTCCAAACTTTTCCGTTACGCCAAAGACGCGACCATGAAAGCCCAATACTGGGCCTATCGCGATCGCAAGACCCGCAAGCGTACATTCCGTTATTTGTGGATTCAGCGACTCAACGCTGCTGCTCGAGCCAACGGACTAACTTACAGCCGGTTCGCGGAAGGATTGAAAGCAGCCGGCATTGGACTTGACCGCAAAGTCCTGGCCGATCTCGCCGTGAGCGACGAGAACGCGTTCAAATCGATTGTCGATCAAGCGAAGAGCGCGTTGGAAGATAAGTCGAAGTCGAAGAAGAAAGCGGCGTAGACCTGCGGTTACAAAGTTAAAAAGTTACAACGTTACAATGGTCGCTTTGCCGTTGTAACCATGTAACTCTTGTAACATTTTTAACCCGCTTTCATGCACCCACTCGAACAACTGCGAGACGACGCGCTGCGCGAGATCGAATCCGCGCGCGACGAGCAGGCCCTCGAAACCGCACGGGTGAAATATCTCGGCCGCAGCGGCAGCGTGTCGGCCTGGGGCGAGCAAATGAAAACGCTCGCCAGTGAAGAAAAGCCAATCGTCGGCAAACTGCTCAACGAAGTCCGCAGTTCGGTCACTGCCGCGATCGACCTGCGCGCGCAGCAGTTTCGATCACAGAAGGAATCGGATGCGCTCACTAAGATCGACATCTCGCTGCCCGGAACGCAGCACGAAATCGGCGCGCTCCATCCGCTCACGCAAATGCTCGAGCGGTCGATCCAAATTTTTCGGCGAATGGGCTTCGCGCTCGCTGACGGACCGGACGTTGAAGACGAATGGCATTGCTTCGACGCGCTCAACACGCCGCCCGAGCATCCGGCACGGAACGAACAGGACACTTTTTATTTACCGGACGGCCGATTGCTGCGCACTCACACGTCCACCGTACAAATTCGCGCGATGCAAGCCGGGCCGCCGCCGATCCGGGTCATCGCGCCCGGCGCCGCTTATCGCCGCGATGAGGTGGACGCGACTCACAGCGCGCAGTTTCACCAAATCGAAGGCCTCTACGTCGATAAAAACGTCAGCGTCGCAGATTTGAAGGGCACGCTTGAGTTTTTCATGCGCGAATTGTTTGGCGCCGATACCGCCGTCCAATTTCGTCCGCATTATTTTCCGTTCACCGAGCCGAGCTTGGAAATTTATGTGAAATCAAAAGCGCTCAAGAAAGGCGAGGAATGGGTCGAGGTCTGTGGCTGCGGCGTAGTTCACCCTGCTGTTTTCGAAGCAGTTAACAAAGCGCGCGGCGATAAAGCTTACGATCCCGAGAAATGGAGCGGCTACGCTTTCGGCCTGGGCATGGACCGGCTCGCCATGATTTTGTTCGATATCCCTGATATCCGCCTCTTCGCACAGAACGATCTGCGGTTTTTAAAGCAATTCGCGTGAAGCCTCTTTTGTCATTCCAATCTGAGCCGAGGAATCTCTTACTATTTCTGAATCCGGAAATATCCAGAGATGTCTCGACTTCGCTCGACATGACATTGAAACGAACATGAAATTTTCCGTTAACTGGTTGCGCGAATTTGTCGATCTTCCAAAGGAGCCGGAAGAGATCGCGGATTTGCTGACACGCGCCGGCGTCGAAACAAAGGGAATCGAAACGCGCGGCGCGAAGATCGACCAGGTGTTCGTTTCGCAAATCACGACCTCTTCTCGCCATCCAAATGCCGATCGCCTGACCGTTTGTGAAGTTGACGACGGGAGCGGAACCAAGCGGCAAATCGTTTGCGGCGCGACCAATTACAAGGTTGGCGACAAAGTTCCGCTCGCCCTTCCGGGCGCGAAGTTGCCGAACGGAACCGAAATTCGGAAAAGCAAATTGCGCGGCGTGGAAAGCGAAGGAATGCTTTGCAGCGCGATCGAGCTTGGACTTGGCCAGGACGCGGCCGGTCTTTTACTTCTGCCGCCTGAAGCGAAAATCGGTGCGCCGATTGGCGATTTGTTTCCAGCTGACACGATTCTCGATGTCGAGATCACTCCCAATCGCGGCGATTTGCTCAGCCATTTCGGTCTCGCGCGCGAAATCGCGGCGCTCAGTAACCAAAGAATTGCAGAGCAAGCGCTTCGCTTGCCATTTGGAAAAATGGCAGGCGGAGCGCCTGCCCTACGGAAAAAAGGCGTCACGATTTCCGCGCTCCGCGAATGTCCGTTTTTTTCGGCCCGCAAGATCGACAACGTGAAAGTCGGGCCGACTCCGCAATGGTTGCGCGCGAAGATCGAGAGCGTCGGCATTCGTTCGATCAACAACATCGTCGATATCTCCAACTTCGTGATGCTCGAACTTGGTCAGCCGACACACGCGTTCGACGCCGGCAAATTAAAAGGCGATATCGATGTGCGACTCGCGCGCGACGGCGAAAAGTTTCTTGCCCTTGATGGAAAGACTTACTCGCTCAAGCCGGACAATCTGGTTGTCGCCGATCAGGAGCGTGCCGTTGGCATCGCCGGCGTGATGGGCGGCGAAGAAACCGGTGTGACGGAATCGACAAAGAACATCTTGCTCGAGAGCGCATATTTTTTGCCGGCGAGTGTTCGACGGACCGCGCGGAATTTGAATTTGCCGAGCGACGCGAGTTATCGCTTCGAACGCGGAGTCGATCCGCAAATAGTGTTACGTGCGTCGCATCGCGCGACGGAGTTGATCCGCGAGATCGCAAGTGGAACGCCGACAAAGGAAATTGGAACCGCCGGCAAAGTTCCGGGAAATCCTGCGGACGTTTCGCTCAGTTACGAAAAATGCGATCGAGTCGTGGGGATCGCGATCAAACCAAAGACCATTGATGAAATTCTGACACGCTTTGGGTTGCGCAAAATGAGCGCGACCAAAACCGCAAAGTGGAAAATTCCGAGTTATCGGCGCGACCTACAACGCGATGTCGATCTTATCGAGGAAGTCCTTCGCGCTTACGGCGTAAACAAAATTCAGGGGAATGATCGAAGCCGATCCACGCCTTCGAGCGGGGCGGATCGTTCGCACGATCTGGAATCGGCACTACACGAACGATTGAGCGCGCGCGGGCTGTGGGAAGTACGCACATCGAAACTAATCTCACGCAGCGCAATCGCGTTTGGCGATAACGCAGTCAATTTGCGAAATCCATTAACGGAGGATCATGTGGCACTCCGGCCGAGCTTGTTGACAGGACTTATAACTGTTCTTAATCGCAATGTACGTGCAAGTATCGAACGGGTCGCGATTTTCGAAGTCGGTCGAGTCTTTGTTCCGCCAGAAGCAAGAGAAGAACGGCACCTCGGAATATTACTATGGGGAAACGCTATTAGCGCACCGCATTGGCGGATAACCGACGTACATCCGTTCGATTTTTTCGATCTCAAGGGCGCGATCGAATCACTCGCGATTGCGGCGATTTCATTTCGCCGCGGAGATCATGCCGATTTAGCGCTCCCGACAGAAATCTATGCGAACGAACGCGCGATTGGTTTTGCCGGGCAATTGCGCGAAGGAAGAGTCGATGCACCCGGGGCGGTCTTCGTCGCGGAGGTGGACGTCGATCTTGCCCTGGGCGGAGCCGAGTTGCAGAAAAGTTTTCGCGAGATTGAAAAATTTCCGACGGTAACACGGGACATCGCGATGATCGTGCCCGAAGAAATTTCGCACGCGACAATTTTAAGTGCGATTCAAGAGCCGAAAGAGCCGCTGCTGGAAAGCGTTGAGCTGTTCGACTTGTTCACCGAACAAATCGGAGCGGCCCGAAAGTCGCTCGCATATCGATTGACATATCGAGACCGGAGTCGCACACTGACGAGTGAGGAAGTGAGTGCGGTGCACGCGAAAATTCGCGAGCGTTTGCAGCGCGACCTCGGCGCGGAATTGCGCGAGTAGTTCTTTGAGAGTGAGAGCCGCTCGTTGAGGGTTGGGAAGGAAACCAGTGCTTTCCACTCAACTCTCAACCAGCGGCTTTCGAATTTACCCTGCGATGTTCGCGATTAAGGTGACGTCCCCGAACCGATAGTTGATGAATAGAGGAGGCTTGGTTGGTGCGGAAAATGACACGCCTTCATTGGAAGTCAGCTTCCGCAACGACGGTCATCCACCCTTTACCAAAGGGAACGGGAGAATCATCTGAACGGCACCTGTGGGGTAAAATTTTGGGAATGCCCGAGTCGATTTTTCGATTCGGGCATTTTTTTTGCGCGCGGCGTTTGAAATTCGCGCGTTAGGATCGACAATCACCCGCGATGCGCGCGCTGCTCGCTCTCGAAGACGGAAAATGTTTCGAGGGCGAATCATTTGGCGCCACCGGAACTCGAGTCGGCGAGATCTGCTTCAACACCGCCATGACCGGTTACCAGGAGATCCTGACCGATCCTTCGTATCGCGGCCAGATCGTGGCCATGACTTATCCGCTGATCGGTAATTACGGAATCAATTCGGTCGATCAGGAAAGCCGTTCGCCGCACGTGCGCGGGTTTGTGATCGAAGAATTGAGCGAAGCGCCGAGTAACTGGCGCTCCGAAATGTCGCTCGATGAATATTTGCGCAAGTGGGACATTCCCGGCGTCCAGGGAATCGACACTCGCGCGCTGACGCGTCATCTCCGTACGCGCGGCGCGATGAAGGCGTGCCTGACCACGGAGAAGATGTCGATCCAACAAGCTGTCCAGCGCGCGGTCGAAGGCGAAGGCGTAATCGGAATGGATTACGTGCGCGAAGTTTCGACACCGGAAATTTACCGGTGGGACCCGGACGACAAATTGAGCCAGCCGTGGTCGATCGCGAATGGCAACGGCGACAGCAAACCGAAATTGCCCCCAATCCAGTTCCGGATCGTTGCTTACGACTACGGGATCAAACAAAATATTTTGCGACTGCTGCGGCAGAAAGGTTTTGGCGTCACCGTTGTTCCTGCATCGACTTCGGCAGAGCAAGCACTCGCGCTCAATCCCGACGGAATTTTTCTCTCAAACGGTCCCGGAGATCCTGCTGCGTTACCTTATGCGCACAAGGCCGTCGCCGATTTGATGGGGAAGAAGCCGATCTTTGGAATTTGTCTCGGCCATCAGATTCTCGGCTTCGCGTTTGGGGGATCGACATTCAAACTGAAATTCGGTCATCGCGGCGCCAACCAACCGGTCAAAGATCTGCACAGCGGCAAAGTCGCGATCACCGCGCAGAACCATGGTTTCGCGGTCGATCCGGAATCGTTGCCGAAAAATGTGGAAGTTAGCCACATCAATTTAAACGACAACACGGTCGAAGGAATGCGCCACAAAGAGTTGCCGATCTTCAGTGTCCAATACCATCCCGAAGCTGCGCCTGGCCCGCACGACGCGTCTTATTTCTTTTCACAGTTCGCGGATTTGATCGACGGCAAGAAGAGCCGAAAATGAATTATGAATAAACCCAATCTGTCGAAGTTGGTCATCAGTACCACATTTGTCCTGGCGCTATCGCTTTCTCCACTCGTGTTCGCGCACGATCCCGCGGAGCACGGAAAAGAAAATCTCAGCGCCGCTGCTGAAAAAACTGTCACCGGCGAAATCGTCGACATGATGTGCTACATCGATCATAACGCGATCGGCGAAGAGCACGGAAAATCATGCGGTGCCAAGTGTATTAAGAACGGCGGACCAGTCGGGATTGTCGAAAACGGAAAAGCGTATCTGGTCGTCGGCGAGCACAAGCCGATGAACGATCAACTGGCTGAGTATTGCGGCAAAATGGTGACGGTGAAAGGCAAAGCGGCCGATCGCGGCGGTATTGCGATGCTCGAAAACGCCGAGATCGTTAAGAAATAATCACGACGATAATCGCAGCGCGATCACTTCGCGCAGCATGCGGAGGCTGTCGTGAATCACGTGGACCTTGCTGCCTTCCGCATGGTTCCAGCGCACCGGGATCTCACGCAGACGCAACCCGGCCTGGTAGGCGAGAAAAAGAAGTTCGACATCAAACGCGAACCCGATGGTATGCGCTTTTTCCAGAATTGGCCGGCAGACATCCAGTCGAAACGCTTTGAAACCGCATTGCGTGTCCCAAAACGGCATTCCGGTCGCAAATCGCACGATCAAATTGAAAACGCGACCGGCCTGCTCGCGTCGCCACGGTTGCCGAATGCCGATCAGTTTTCGATCGAGCGCGCGCGAACCAAACGCAAGATCGACATCTCCCTGTGCGATCGGCCCAATCACTTTGGGGATTTCGCTCAACGGTGTCGAAAGATCCGCGTCGAAGAACAATCCGATTGGTTTTGTTGCGGCGAGCAATCCAGTTCGCACTGCCGCGCCTTTTCCGCGGTTCAGAAAATTCTCCAGCAATCGCGTTTGCATTTTTGCGCCGCTCAAAGCTTCGCGAACAATTGTTGATGTTGCATCCGTGGAGCCGTCGTTCACCACGATCAATTCGGCGTCCGGGCTTTCCGCGGATAAATAATCCAGCGTCGAGCGCACGGTGTCACCGATTCGGGCCGCTTCGTTAAAGCAGGGAATAGCGACGGAGAACGGCGGTAGCATCGTTTGAAAAATCGAGATTCGTGATTCGAGACTCGTGATTTCGGCGACGATTTAACGATTTAACGAGTCACGATTCACGATTCACGATTCAGCGATAAATCTCAGTGACGAACTTGCCGTTTGGATCGACATACCCCCGATACATCCCCGAAGTATTGAACGGCAACGCGATCTTGCCGTTTTTGTCGATCACGATCATGCCGCCGGTGCCGCCGAGTTTTGCGATTTTGTCGATCACGGCGAGACTGGCTTCCTCGACGGTTTTGCGGCGATACTCGATCAACGCCGATACGTCGTGAGCAGCGGTGGCCATGATGAAAAACTCGCCGTCACCGGTGCCGGACACGGCACAAGTGGCGTTGTTCGCATAGGTGCCGCCGCCAATGATCGGAGTGTCGCCGATGCGTCCGCTCAGTTTATTCGTTTTTCCACCGGTCGAAGTTGCAGCGGTCAGATTTCCATTTCGATCCAGTGCGACCGCGCCAACCGTTCCATGCAGGTCCTGATCAGTAATGATGAATTTCTTGTCGCCAGTGCCGCCCGCTTTTTCAGCCGCTTTTGTTTTCTGAAGCGCGTCCCAACGTTCCTGAGTGAAAAAATATTTTTGATCAACGAGCTCGACGCCATGTTCCTTGGCAAAACTTTCCGCGCCGTCGCCCGCCATCAAAACGTGCGGAGATTTCTCCATCACGAGCCGCGCAAGACTGATCGGATTTTTGATATGTCGCACGTCGGCCACCGCGCCAGCTTTAAGCGTCTTGCCGTCCATGATCGCAGCGTCCATTTCGTTGGTGCCAGCGGCCGAGAAGACCGACCCCTTGCCGGCGTTGAAAAGCGGATCGTCCTCGAGTACGCGCACCGCCGCTTCGGTCGCGTCCAAACTCGCACCGCCGTGCTGCAAAATGTCCCAGCCAGCCCGAAGTGCGTTTTCAATACCGGCGCGATATTCGCGCTCGCGCTCCGGCGTCATTTTGTTGCGCTCCATCGTTCCGGCGCCGCCGTGAACGACCAATCCAATTTTACTTTCTTTCGTCGAGCTCATCCTGCCGAACTGTTGCGCACCAGCTAATGCCGCGAGGGTCAGCAGTCCGCAAATCAGAAAACATCGTCCCACCATAAATTTTTATTTGGCTTTCCCAACAAGTACCCCTGGTTCGATCGCGCGCCAGCGAGAAGAAATCACTCGGCGAGCAATGGCCGACACATTCAATCGGCAGAATGCGCTTCTAGCGAGCAGGGCGGGAGCGTGTTTTTCAGCTGAAGTGTCCCCGCCAAGAATAATGGGCAGCCCTTCCTTGCCCGCGCCAATGATCACGACTTTTGAGTTGCCGCTCAGGGCCAATTCTTTCGTCGCCTCGATCCCCTTCCATTTCAACAGATTCTCATTAATCCCTTCAGCCACGATTTTTTGAAAACTGTCCATTGTCTCCTTCACCTCATTCGTCTGAACTGACATTCGGTGAACTCGCGCCAAAGGATTCACCAGATGCAAACCTGAAGGCAACGCTTCCGCTCGAACATTCCCGAAAAAATCGACAACCCGACATGTCCGGCGGGAACGACGCGAGCGGCACGCAGCACAAGAATCAATGCGACAAAGAAAATAAAAACGGCACCGGCAGACCGCGGTTTCTTATCCGACCTCTAAGCAAACGCTGTGGCGGATGTCGATGTTTTTGCGCGGCCCTAATTTTCGCTTTTTCCGTCTCCTGAACTAAGGCAGCTTCCCTTCGACAATGGCTAAGCAAAAACAAGACTCGACCGAAGAAGTTCTGATCGCGGCGCCAGTGATTGCGCTCCAGGAGATCGGAGGGGTCTTCTGGAATTTCCTGCGTGAAGTGGGCAGCATGTTCTGGTTCATCGCGCACACGTTCGAGGAAACGATCGAGCGTTTGCGCGATGGACGGGTGCCGTTTCGCGCTATTAGTTTTTTCCGGCATGCCGAACGCGCTGGGGTCGAATCGGTGCCGCTGGTTGGACTAGTTTCGTTTTTTCTCGGTCTGACCATGGCACTGCTGACCGGTTACCAATTGCAGCGTTTCGGAACGGAACGATTGATCCCTGGTTTGGTGGCGATCGGTTTCACCCGCGAACTCGGACCGTTGATCACTGGAATCATGCTCGCGGCGCGGATCGGCGCCGCCTTCACCGCCGAACTCGGCACCATGCAGGTGTCGGAGGAAGTCGAAGCGATTGAGGCGATGGGCATCGGACCGCTTCGGTTCCTGGTCGCGCCACGGATGCTAGCCCTTTTTTTCCTGATGCCGTGCCTTACTACAATTTCGAATATCTCGGCCATCTTCGCGAGCAGTCTAGTGTGCAAAGCTTACTTCAGCATCGCTTTCCCTTACTTTGTCGATCTTGTCCGGGACGCGTTGCTCATTCGCGATATCGTCACCGGCGTGTTCAAAAGCTTCATGTTCGGTTTGCTGATCGCAGCGATCGCATGTTACCGCGGCCTGACCGTGAAAGGCGGCGCGGCCGGTGTTGGGACCGCCACCACTTCGAGCGTAGTCACCGCGATCACCGTCGTGATTGGCGTCGATACGCTCTACAACATCGTTTACGTAGTCTTTTTCCCGACATGAGCGCCAAGAACTCGCACATGGTCGAATTACGCGATGTGAAGATGCAGTTCGATGAAAAAAAAGTGCTCGATGGATTTTCGCTTGCGGTCGAACCGGAAGATCGACTCGTGATCATGGGTCAAAGCGGCAGCGGCAAGAGTACGATTTTGCGTCTCATTCTTGGAATGTTGCAACCCAACGCCGGCTCCATTTTCTTTAAGCAATTCGAAATCACGCGTTTAAAGCGGCGCAAATTGCAGCAGGTGCGGCGGAACATCGGGATGGTTTATCAATACTCGGCGCTCCTCAGTTCGCGCAACGTGCGGGACAACGTTGCGCTGCCACTGGAAGAGCTAACCGACAAATCGCGCGATGAGATCGACAAGATTGTGGACGAAAAACTGGATCTGGTCGGGATGATGGAAGCGAAAAATCTGATGCCGTCGGAATTAAGCGGCGGGATGAAAAAACGCGTGAGTCTGGCGCGGGCCCTTGTCCTCGAGCCGGAATTGATCCTTTTCGACGAACCGGTGGCCGGTCTCGACCCGGTGATTGCGTCGGTCATCGACGAATTGATTATCAATCTGACCGAGAACTCCAAAGTCACCTCAATTATCGTGACCCACGAAATGGACAGCGCCTTTCGCATCGGCACACGAATGGCTATGTTGTATCAAGGAAAAATCATCGAAGACGCTGAGCCGGAGAAATTCAAGCAATCCACAAATCCAGTCGTCGCTCAGTTCTTGAGCGGCAGCACCGAAGGTCCCATTCTGGAAGGAAGCCAAGATGCAATTGCAAAAAAATGAAATCATGACCGGCCTGCTGGTGGTCGGGACCGTGGCCGCGCTCGTCTTTGTTTTAGTGTTGCTTGGCGCACCCGGACTTTTTCGTCCGCTGGTCATTTACAAAATTTACGTGGACAACGCCGCCGGCATTAAACAAGGCGCAGTTGTGATGCTAGCGGGGCGCAAGATTGGTCAGGTCCAAAAATTATTTTCGCCCGTGTCGCGGGAAGAAGAACGTCGCGCCGAAGAAGCAGCAGCCGCCTTCGCTCCGCCAGGACTAAGCCCAACTCCGAGCCCGACGCCGGGAAAACCGAAATACGAAGCGAGGATTGACGTTCAGGTGGACCGCAACGCGGTTGTTTATCGTGACGCGCGCGCGCGGTTGATGCAGCTCGGCCTGCTCGGGGACATGGCGATCGACATTACCCAGGGCACTGAAGGTTCCGGGCGGGCGCGCGACGGCGAAATTTTTGCCGGGGAACGCAACCCAGATCTCGGCGAAGCCGCCGCGAAAATGCTGGAAATAATCAAGCCCGTCGCCGCCGAAGCGACCAGCACGATGAAAGACCTCCAGCAGACCGCGCAAAACTTGAATCACATCACGGACGAGAACTCGGAGCTAAACCAGGCCCTCAGTCAGGTGAAACTGTTCGGCGAACATGTTGCGGACATGACTGCGCCTGACAGCGCGCTCTCTCATTCGCTCAACAACATCGAGAAAATCAGCACCAGCCTGACTGAGAACAATAACATCGAGATCACGCTCCAAAATCTGCGGACGTCCTCGGAAAAATTGAAAGTCACGATCAACAACCTCGGACCCACCGGTCAGAACATCAAGGAATTCAGCGAGACAATAAAAAGTCAGCCCTGGCGCCTGATCTGGCCTTCCACAAAGAAATCTCCCGAGAAGTCGCCGACTCCCGCTCCCAGCGAAGCGACCATCACCGTCCGCAAAACCGCCAAACCAAAAGCGAGCCCGACTCGGGCCGGTGGCGGTCGCTGAAGCGCCTTACGCCGCTTTCTTCGCTAACCGCGCTTCCAAAAACTTCAGGACTGCAGCTTCACTCGAGCGAAGATCGACATCTTCCCTTTCGAGCGCTGCTTCAGTTGTTCGCGTCAACCCTTCGATTGATTTTTGATCGAGATAGGTCTCGAGCACTGCCGGATGAACGTAGCATTTCCGGCAAATCGCCGGCGTGTTGCCGAGAATCTTGGCCACCGCGCTGATCGCGGTTTTGATGTTCGCCTTCGCCTGCTTTCCGTTCTCGAATTTTTCCTGCGCATTGAGGGCGATCACGGTCAGAACCGTTCCCGCCCAGGTCCGAAAATCTTTGGCGCTGAAATCTTCGCCGGTAATTTCGCGGACGTACTCATTGACGTCCTGCGAAGTGATGTCGCGGACTTCGCCGCCATCATCGAGATATTGAAACAAATCCTGGCCGGGCAAATCCTGCAACTTGGAAACGATTTTCGCGATGCGCCGGTCGGTCACATCGACTTCATGCTCGCGTCCGCTCTTGCCCCG
This sequence comes from Verrucomicrobiota bacterium, assembly GCA_003219215.1. Classification (GTDB taxonomy): domain Bacteria; phylum Verrucomicrobiota; class Verrucomicrobiia; order Chthoniobacterales; family UBA10450; genus AV40. Next base: position 14,104 of record QHPY01000173.1, read on the forward strand.
AAAACGGAAACGCAGTTTCGCGCCTTTGACCTCGACATGTCGATCTTTCATGGTCGTGAGGCCGAACGATTTGTTTTCGCGCGCGTACTCTTCGTTGCCGATGCGAATGAACGTCCGCTCGAGCAATTGCACGACCGTCGCCAGTACCTTGTTTCGTGGGAGCCCCGGCAATTTCAAGTCCCGCGCAATTCGTCGGCGGATTTTCGGCAGCGCTTTACCGAAGCTGATTATACGATCGTATTTGTTTTCGTCGCGAACTTCGCGCCAGCGCTCGTGATAAAGATATTGTTTGCGACCGCGCGCATCTCGACCGGTCGCCTGAATGTGACCGTTCGCCAAAGGAGAAACCCAAACTTCCGTCCAAGCCGGCGGAATGGCGAGACGCTTGATCCGTAAAAGTCGCTGCTCGTCACGAATCAATTCCCCATCCGCGTCGAACCACTCGAAATCGCCGCCTTTTGCTTTTCGCGTGTAACCGGGCCGAACGTCGCTGACATAACTCAGACCGGCTCCCTCGGCTGCGTCCATCGCCTCGGCAACGATCTTCGCACCGTTGCCGCTTCCATTTTTTGCCCTGGCGTGCACGTAATTAAATTCGCAGACCGACAATTAGCGACGGTCGTTGACCTTCGACGACGCTGGCGACGCGTCTCTTCAATTCACGAGCCGTAGCTCTTCGTGAATTTCTTCTTCGACTCGGATTCAGTCGACGGCGCAATGGGCGGTTGCTCCGGCATCTTTGTGGATGCTTCAGGTTTCGGCTCTGGCGCAGGTCGTTCCGGTTGCGCGGCACCTTTCGGCGCCTGCTGCGCAACTTCGACATAGACCATCTGCAAATTCGAGAGCGTGTTGCGCAGCACAGCCGCTTCTTCGCTAGTGAGGTTGCCGCGCGTTTTCTCCTGAATCATCGACAACTGGTCGATAAACATTTTTGCGAGCTCGAGGTTCACTTCACCTTCGCCTGTTTTCGGATTCGGAATCTGGCCGAGAAAAAGCGCGGCGTTCTGCGCGTGCATCATCACAAATTCGATGAAGCGCTGCGAAAGCTCGCCGCTCTGGGTGGAGGTTTGGACTTCAGCCATGGTTCACTTTTGTTTCGCAACTGGAGGCCGATCTGGGGGTCGCACCGTAGCTAAAACATACGGTTGATCCCGAAAGTATTTGGCGGCCACTCGCTTGATTTCATCCAGTGTCACGGCTTCGGCCTCGCGCTCAAGCGATTTGTAATGGTCGAAGCCGAGTCCGTAAAGCTCATCGAGCGCACATTGGTAGCCGAACGAATCGTTGCTCTGCATCGCGATTTGATGTTGACCAATCAATTTCTTTTTCGCGCGTGCTAACTCTTCCTGCGTCAGACCTTCGCTCGCCAGTTTGCGAATCTCATCGAGCAATGCCGTTTTCACCGGTTCGATTTTTTGCGGATCAGTCCCCAGATAAAACGCGAACAGGCCCGGCACCAATCCCTGCATCTGGCTGGCGCCGACGTAATAAGCCAGTCCCATTTGTTCGCGAATACGGATAAAGAAGCGCGAGCCGAGATCGCTGCTTGCTTCATCGATCAACTCGAGTGCATGTCGATCTTTGCTGAACATGTCGACGCCGCGATAACCGACCATGATCACTCCCTGCGCTTTTTCTTTTTTTGCCTCAACATTCTCGATTTTCGCGATTGGAGCGGGCGGACGCGTATCGGTCAACGCGAGAGCCCCTGGCTTCATCTTACCGAGCTCTTTTTCGAAAAGCTCCTTCACTTCAGCGGTGTTCACATTTCCGAAAACCGAAATCACACCGTTTTTCGCGACCAGGTATTTGTCGCGGAATTCGAGCAAATCTTTTTGGGTAAGCTGCTGCACTGATTCCGGCGAGCCAGTCGAGCGCAAGGCGTAAGGATGATCGGTAAAGAGCGCCTGGCGCAAAATGTTGCGCGCGACTGTCGTCAACTGTTCCTCTTCCTGTTTAATCCCTGCAATCTGAACTTCTTTTTCGCGCGCGACCGCCTTTTCCGGAAAGTTCGCATTAAGCAAAACGTCAGCCAGCAAATCGACGCCGGTTTTCAAGTCCGGTTTCATCACATGAACGCCGACACTCATGCTGTTGTTGCCAGCGTCACTCGAGATCGAGCCGCCGATGGCTTCGATCTGATTGGCGATTTGCTCGGCGGTGCGCGTCTTGGTTCCTTTGAGCAAAACGCGAGCGGTCAAACGAGTAATCCCATTCGTCTTCGGAGTTTCGGCGAGCAATCCGCTGCGAAAAAGGGCGCTCATCGAAACCAGCGGCAAACGTGGATCTTCGCGCACGACCAAACGCAGACCGTTGGAAAGCTCAAATTTCTGAATTTCGGCGATCGGAGCTGGCTTTGAAGCTTCCTGTTTTGCGCCGACCGAACCTTTCGGATTTAGGGACGCAACGGTCAGGTTTTGATCGACAAGATATTTCGTGGCGACGCGGCGAATGTCATCCACTGTTACTTTTTGGACGGCGGTCAAATAATCGCGACTGAAATTCAGGTTTCGCATCAGCAACCAATTTGATCCGAGATCGGAGGCTTGCCCGCGCATGGTCGTGAGCGCGTCGAGGTGATGACTGAGCGACATTTTTTTCGCTTTCATCAATTCATCCGCGGTCACGCCGGCTTGTTTCACTTCGGCGACGATCTGCAAGATCAACTTCTCGGCTGCGTCGCGTTTCTTTGGGTCGACAGTCGCGTCCACGCCGAGCAATCCCGGATCGCCCGGCGTATACGAAAATGCCGACACGCCGAAAGCGAGGCCGGATTCTTCGCGAACCCGCCGATACAAACGCGAGCTGCGGCCTTCGCCCAAAATCGTCGAAAGCAAATCGAGCGCGGGAACATCCGGATGCGTGATCTCGGGAATGTGCCAGGCCAATGAAAGCCGCGTCAGCTCGGTCGCGAATTCATTGTGCACTTCGCGACGCCCGAGTTGGGGCGGTTCTTCCGGAACAAAAACCGGCTTGAGCGATTTCTCCGGATAACTTTTGAAAAAATCGGCCAATTGCTGATGCACTTTTTCTGCATCGACATCTCCCACCACAATGAAGGTGAGATTGTTCGGCACGTAACGCGACTTGTAATACTGCATCACCTGCTCTTGCGTGAGCTGGTTGTAAATTTCCATCTCGCCGATCACTGGCAGCCGATAAGGATGACGCTGGTAGGCGGTCGCAAACAACAGCAGACCCGCCTGGCGATCCGGATCGTCAAGCCCCATCGCGAATTCGCGACGAATGACTTCCTGTTCTTTCGCGTATTCTTCCGGCGGCAGAGTAGAATTCATCATCGCGTCGGACAAAATCGAGAGCGCGGCCGGCACTCCGTCTTTCGGCACGTCGATCCAAAAGACGGTCCGATCGAACGAAGTATAAGCGTTGATGTAACCGCCCACGTCCTGGATTTTTTGCGCGATCGCGTTGCCCGATTGCGTTTTGGTCCCTTTGAAGAGCATGTGCTCGAGGATGTGCGAGAGCCCCGCGCCCAATTTCTCGTCCTCGTAAATGCTGCCGGTGTTGCACCAGGCCTGCACACTTGCCACCGGCGCGCTTCGGTCTTCTTGCACAATCAGCGTCAAGCCGTCGGGCAAAACCCATTTTTGCGCCGAGCTCGGCGGAAAAGTGATGACCATACTCGAGCCATCCTGGTTCTTTTGGGACTCCCCATGGGATTTCCCCGAACGAGGACGATCAACAGAAGCAGCTTTCAAGTTCGCCATGCTAAATACAATTGCAGAAAGTAGCCCCGCTACTTCAACGCGATACACAAATTTATTGGCCACTGTGATTCCAATGAAAGGAGCGGACCGCGCCAGTTACGAAACCTTGGGCGCTGGTAAACTTTTCGGGACTTCGGTTTTTTTCTCGGGCGTGAACGGTTTCAGGAACGCGTCGTTAAAATCGTAAACCGCTTTGAAATCCTCGATCGAATCTTCGTCGGTTTTCCCAAAAATTCCGGCGCCGATGAGATTGAAAACCATGTGACCAATATCTTCGCAGGAACGAATTCCCCAATTATCAAACACCGTCACTACCATCGGCCCGAATTCCTTGAGCGCGTATCGGCGAACGCCTTCCAGCAATTCCGGCCCGGAAACGTGCCGCACCGTCGCGCCTTTCGCTTTCTTCTGCTGCTTGGTCGTGAAATCGAGCGAGTCACGCAGGAAAACGTAGGCCTCGCGTTGATAACGCGGGTCGCTCGCCACGATTGAATCGAGGGCTTCGGCAAATCCAATTTTCTGCATCAATAGAGATGCGCGTTTAAAACGCGCCAACAATAATAATCAGTAACCCCAGAATGAGCAACTGTCGCGCAACATCGATAACTTCTGAGATCGACGATGCCTATCTGTCTGACCAAACGGCGAACTCGCCTCCGCCCGGCTCGCGAAAATGGAAACGGCGGCCGCCGGGAAATTGGAAAATTTCTTTTGTGATCTCGCCGCCAAGATTGACAACTTTCGCGTGCGTCTTCTCAAGTTCCCGATGATACAACACGATGAGCGGCGCGCCTGAGTCCACACTCGCATTTTTTTCCGAGCTGAAAAAGCCTCCGGTCATCCGGCCATCAACCGACAAGCGCAGAGAAGAATTTCTTCGTCCTCGCGAGATCGCGCGAGGGCGTCTCGATGTAATCGATCGTGTTCGGCAGTGATTCGTGCATTTGGCAACTAGAATTGTTCTTCCATCGCGTCAAGATAAGCCGAGAACGCGTCCTTTCGGTGCGCTGCGGAAGGACTGGCCGCGCTCGAAGTGTTGAGAAAACCCTCAAAGAGACCACTCCGTGTCGACAATTGCGTCGCCTCGAACCAGTTCAGGTAATCGTCGATCTCGGTCATTCGATCGGAAAGTCTGGCGCGCAAAGTTTTCAACTCGGTCAGTCGCGCCCCAACCGCGCGATTTTTTCCGAGTGCGAGCTGCGCAACAAGCTGCTGATAATCCTGAATGATCGACCGAAGGATCGGGTTGGCGTGGGCAGCGAGCAGCATGAACTCCTGAGTGAATTTTCGGAGCGCCATTCGCTGCATCGGAGTCGGCTTTTTTTGGCAAAGACCTTCGAGCGACAAAGATTTATCGCGACCATCGGCAGGCGAAAATTTTGTCTGTAACAGCTGATCGAGCTTTTCGTCTGTCTGCGAAAAAGTCAAAAGGTCAGTCCGCGCCGAGCGCTTCATGCTCGCGATCATCGATTCCCATATTTTCCCCAAATCGTTTCCGGCGAGTTGTGGAAAAGCGGCTTGCAAATCTGCGAGCAGATCATTTGAAGCAAACGCGAGATTGTCGATGTAACTCCCAAGGCGCGCGCGACCGTCAGCGCTTTCGACAACCAACTGCACGAGCGCGAACGAATAGGCGCGGTAAAAGAGTCGCCCGGCCGAATCGAGTAATTCGGGCCGCTCGCGCAGAAATTCATCGAGCGGTGTGATTCGCTCCGACACGGCCAGCGAGTTGGCGAGCAAGAGGCAATCGCGGTTCGGCGTTAGTGCAAGCAAACCTTCGACCAGCCAGTCTGGCGCCTCCACGTAAGCCTCGCCCGATGGAATTGCGGTTTGATTGCGATAAATCATTTCGAGCAGGATCACCCGCAAAAGTTCGCGCTCCATTGCTCCCAAATTCATTTCCCCTGAAATCGTGAGATCGAGTTGCAGTTTCAATCCGGAACCGGTTTGGCTAAAACGCAATGCAGCAGCTGGAATTTCCGGCAAATTCGCCGCCCGCGGTTGTAAATTAATGACCGCCGCGGTGACCCATTGATCGCGTCGTCGCAAAACAGCAAGCAAATTGGCTTTGGTCCGCTCCGCCAGCGCCGACACCGCACCGCGCCAGGCCGCATCGCCGCCGTAAATAATGAATTGCCCGGAGGGGCTCACGCTGCGTTCGACCGATGTAGCTGCGCCTGAGTCGAGAGCAAAGATCGACAACGCAAAAGACGTAGCGGCGAAAATTCGGAGGATTTCGATGTTCACAACCGGTTGCGGCCAGAATAGTTGCGCAAGCCACGCGGTGGCGAGCACGATTGCCAATTTTCTTTCAAAAAAGGATGAAACTCTGAGCCCCTTCCAACGTCTAATTTTTAGAACCAAAAGCAGGCTTATGAACACAAAACGCATACTATCCAGTGTGGTCGCAGCAGCGACGATGTTAACCGCGTCGGTTGCGATTGCGGCCCACGAGAATGATCAGGCTCGCTCGAAAACAAAAGTGCGAGCGGCAAAGCAGACCACAACGATGACAACCCGCGGAAACGCGGCGGTTCGAACTCGCAGTTTCGCGACCCGCAGCAACGCCGCGGTCCGAACTCGCGGTTTCGTAACCGGCGGAAATACGACCACGGTTCGAACTCGTACCGCTCGGGACCGTAGCACGGTTTTCGTAGGCGGCAGCAGCTATGGAAGCTACCCGTACGGCTCATATGGTTACGGTTACGGCTATCCGTATTACTCGTACGGCCCGTCCGCTTCCTTTGGATTCGGTTACCCGTACTCCTACGGCTACTATCCGTACGGTTACTCCAGTTATTACCCGAACGACTACACTTACGGCTACTACGGTTATAATCGGCCCGGGTACAACACCTACGCAAACGACTCAATCGTGATCCAAGTTCAATCGCGACTGGCTCGCGCCGGTTACTATCGCGGACCCATTGATGGAGCCATGGGACCGCGCACGCATTACGCCATTCGCGCTTATGAGCGCGATCACGGCCTGCGCGTGGACGGCGTGATCAGCGGACAGCTTCTGCGGAACATGGGTCTCCGTTACTAGCGAGAAACCGAAAACAGATTGATTGATTGGTTGGTTGGCCGGCGAGTCCGATGGCGGGCTCCCGGCCACTTCCTTTTTAACGCGCCGGCGCCGTTATCGTAACGCCGCCGTCGTGAAAGCTGACGGCTCCCATTTTCCCCAGTAATTTGTGCTCGCGCTCGAGGGCGGACCACAAGTCGGCAAAAATAATATCGCCGAATCGCATGATCGCAGGATGAATCGGAAATCTGCCGATCCAACCCCCGACGTTCGTAGTCGAAATTTTTCCTGCGCCCGCATCGACCTGGTAGGATGTGCGACTGTAAATCGAGTAACCAAAGAGCGAGCGCTCCATGCCGATCGTACACGCGCCGTCACGGAAAGAAGCAGTCGCGCGCACGAAAGTCAGGAGCGGCTTGTTCAGCGCGGTTTTTTTACTCGTCAATCGATAAGCGAGATAGGCGTTGATTTGGTCCTGCGAATATTCGAGGGCGCCAGTCTTCTGATAAAAGGCTGCGTTCTCCAAATCGAGATCCACTTGCGGCGGCACGGCCTTGGTCGGAGCCGGCAATTCCGGCGGCAGCGCGATTTCCACCAGCGCGGCTACGACTGCTGCAGCCAAAGCCAATTTGCTGACGGTGAAGAAATTGCGCCTCGCCATGTTTGGCGGTCCCAACATCTTCTGCAAACGCCGGTGCACTTCTTGCGGATCCTGCGCTTTTTTCTGCGCCGACACAGCGGAACGATCCAGGCGCTCGCCGCAATTGTGGCAGTAAATGCGCTCGGCTTCGTTTTCGTGCCGGCATTCCGCGCAAACCAACTTTGTCATTGCCGTCGTAGTCGTCATGCAGCCGATTCCTTTTTCGGTTTAGTCGGTGGGGCTGATGTCGATGTTTTTGGCGGGGGCGTTTTCGATTCTTTGCCAGAGGGGGATTTTTCGGCGGCCGGGCGCGATCCGGCGGGCGCTTCTTTCTTGGCCGCCTCCTGGTAGGCCTTGCTTCGATAATCGGTGATGTAAAAACCGGAGCCTTTAAAAATAATACCCGCGCCAGTGCCGAGGAGGCGTTTTACTTTGCCATGGCCCCATTTCCGGAGCTGGCAAAGGTCCTGGGGACATTCCCGGAGCGGTTGGTCTCGCATTGATTGAAACATCTCAAAATTTTGGTCGCATTTCTGGCAGTGATAATCGTAAGTCGGCATGCCTGAGACGCTGCCTCGAAGAAAGCACAATTCAAGCCGCGGAACGGGCCGAAATTTGCCAGCTCCGCCAGCGCCACGCCCCTTGACTTTGCATCCGCCGCCGGTAAAGGGTTCGACCGAAAAGTTTTTATGCGTTCTCCATTTTATCGGCTGCTGCTTTTTTTACTTTTTCCGGCGTTGGCTTTGATCGTGACCAGCTGTGAGGAGGACGTCCGCTACTCCGGCCAGACCCGGTATCTGGGCGGCACTTACGGCAATGCCCCAACTACAGGCGCCCCGACCGACAACGTTTCCTATTGGGACGGCGACCACATCGGCGGCAAGCCTTCTGTGAAAATCAGCCTGAAAGAACAACGCGCTTATTTTTACAAAAGCGGAATGCTTGTCGGGATCTCGCAGCTTTCCACAGGACGCGAAGGTTTGATTACGCCAGCCGGTCATTTCTCGATCATCCAAAAGGACGTTAACCATGTCTCAACCAAGTATGGCGACTTCGTTGACGATGCCGGTAACGTCGTGATGCCAAACGTCTCTGTTGACGACAAAAAACCGCCGGGGGCGCATTTCAAGGGCGCGCCCATGCCCTACTTCATGCGCATTGTCGACGGTGTCGGCATGCACGCCGGTTATTTGCCTGGCTATCCAGCGTCGCACGGTTGCATCCGAATGCCGCAGTTCATGGCCGAAAATTTCTTCAAATCGGTTTCCGCCGGCACTCCGGTGACGATCACCAATTAATCCGTAGCCGACACCGGACTTTCGGCGAAAGTTCGCCGTGGAAAGATCGACATCCGGCGAATTGATCGAACGAGTCGCGCAATCTGAACCGATCGCGCGCAAACTCGAGCAGATCGGGACAGAACGAGCGCCGGTAAAGTTCTCGCACGTCGTCCCGCCGGCCCAGGCGTTTCTCGCTGCCGTTATCGGGAGCCGCCTGCGGAAAACAGTCTGGATCCTTTGCCCGAGTGTGCGCGCTCAGGATTCGCTTTACGAAACAATACTGAATTGGTTTCCAAGCGCGCAATTTTTGCCCGAAGCCGAATTCGCCGCGGTCGAAAACGTTTTACCCGATCCGGAAATCGCGGCTGAACGCCTCGCGCTTCTGGCCAGGATCGATCCGCCGAAGGACGGATTCGCCGCGGCCAAAAGCGAACCCGGGCCGCACCTGATCGTGACGACTCGTGCGAGTCTCGATCAACCCGCGCCGACACGCGGCGCAGTGTCAGCGGCGACTTTAAAAATCAAGCGCAGCGCAGCGTTAACCATGGAGCAATTGCTCGAAAAGTTGAACACCGCCGGTTACGAGCGCGTCGCGCAGGTCACCACTCGCGGACAAATCGCGGTTCGCGGCGGCATTGTCGATCTCTACTCCTGGCAAGCGCCGCTGCCCACCCGCATCGAGTTTTTCGGCGACAACGTCGAATCGCTCCGCGAGTTCGACATCGACACCCAAACTTCGGTGCGCGATCTGCGCAAGATCGACGTCTTGCTCGGCGGGGCGGACGACCAAACCGGTTTCGTTCGCGATTACATCGGCAAAGAAGATCTCACGATCGAGATCGAGCCTGACGAAAAATCGGAAGCGCTAATTCAAATCAGCGAAAGCTGGATCGAAACCGGTCCCGAGGATTTCAGCGGCGCCTTTCAGGACTGCGATATCGGCGAATTCGCCGTCGGCGATTTTCTGCTGGCAGAAGCGAAACGTGACCAATTCGTCAAGCAATTGAACGAATGGCGAAAAAATAAAGCGCGCATCATGGTTTATTTTCAAACCGAAGGCGAGATCGAGCGTTTCCAAGAACTAATCAGCGCCGAGGCGTTGCAAGATGTGGATCTTGCTCTCGGCACACTCGCGCGCGGTTTTTGTTTTCCGGCTGCAAACCTGGTCGCTTTGTCCGCCGCCGAATTGTTCGGCCGTTTCGCGCCGCACGCGCGACGACGGCTTTACCACGCCGAGCGCCATCGCGCCCAAATCGATTTCAGTGAGCTGACTGAAGACGATCTTGTGGTTCATCTCGAACACGGGGTGGCTCGGTTCGCCGGCCTGACGCGTATTCCAACGTCAACCACTGGCGAACAGGAAGTGCTAGCGCTCGAATTCGCCGATGAGGCCAAGCTCTACGTGCCGCTGGAGCAGGCTTATCTCGTTTCGCGTTACGTCGGCGTTGGCAAACGATCGCCGCAGCTCAGCTCGCTGGCCGATTCAAAATGGGCGCGCGCGAAAAAGAACGCGGCCTCATCCATTTTCGATTACGCCGGCAAAATGCTCGCGGTCCAGGCCGAGCGCGAAACTGTTCCCGGTCACGCGTTCGGCCCGGACACAAAATGGCAACGCGAGTTCGAGCATTCCTTTCCATTTCGCGAAACGCCCGACCAAATGAAGGCGATTATCGACGCGAAGATCGACATGGAGCAGCCGCGGCCGATGGACCGATTGATTTGCGGCGATGTCGGCTTCGGCAAAACGGAAGTGGCAATCCGCGCCGCATTCAAAGCGGTCATGGACGGCAGACAAGTTGCCGTGCTCGCGCCCACGACCGTGCTCGCACAACAACACTTCGAAGTTTTTCGTCAGCGGATGCTCGATTATCCGGTGCGAATCGAGATGCTGAGCCGCTTTCGATCGCAAAGTGAGCAGCGCAAAATTCTCGAACTGCTTCGTCAGGGCGGCGTCGACATCGTCATCGGCACGCACCGCCTGATTTCCGGGGACGTCATTTTTAAAGATCTCGGCCTGGCCGTGATCGATGAAGAGCAGCGCTTCGGCGTTCTGCACAAGGAAAAATTCAAGGAGCTTTTTAAGCTCGTCGACGTGCTCACGCTTTCGGCCACGCCAATTCCGCGCACGCTTTATCTTTCGCTCGTCGGCGTCAAAGACATGTCTACGATCGAGACGCCACCGCTCAACCGTTTGCCGGTGGAAACGATTATCTGCGGTTACGACGAACGAATTATCCGGGACGCGATCAATCGTGAGCTCGAACGTCAGGGTCAGGTTTATTTTTTGCATAACCGCGTCCAAACCATCGAGCGCGTGCGCGAACGCATTGTCGATCTTGTTCCCCAAGCGCGGGTCGAGATCGGTCACGGCCAGATGGATTCGGACGAGCTCGAGGAAGTGATGGCGCGTTTCGTGGCCGGAAAAATCGATGTGCTTGTTTGCACCACCATCATTGAAAGCGGTCTCGACATTCCAAATGCGAACACAATCGTTATCGACCGCGCCGACCGCTTTGGCTTGGCCGATCTTTATCAACTGCGCGGCCGCGTTGGTCGTGCCGAGCACAAGGCTTACGCCTACTTACTCCTCCCGCGCGAGATGATGACGATCGGCGCCGCGCGCAAGCGAATCAATGCCATCAAACAGTACAGCTCGCTCGGTGCCGGTTTTCGCATCGCCATGCGCGATCTCGAAATCCGCGGTGCTGGCAGCATTCTCGGCACCGCTCAGAGCGGCCACATTATGGCGATCGGTTTCGATCTCTATTGTCAGCTTCTCAAACAAGCCGTCGCGCAATTGAAAGGGCGAAAATTTCAGCCCCGGCTCGATGTCGATCTTCGAATCGATTTTGTGGCCACGAACGAAGCCGAGTTCGCCCAGCTCGGTCCCGACCAACGCATTCCGGCGTTAGTTCCCGCCAATTACGTCAGCGACACTGGATTGCGGATCAAGGCTTATCGCGAGATCGCCGAGATCAGCACCCGCGAGCAGTTCGAGCGCATCGAGCGCGAATGGCACGACCGGTTCGGGAAATTCCCGGCGGCAGTTGACAACCTGTTTCTCCTCGCCGAAATCAAGCTCGCTGCCGCCAAAACTGGCATCACTCGCGTGGAAGTGCGTGAGCGAAAATTGATGCTGACCCGGCGGGGCGAACTTATACTTGTCGATGGCAAATTCCCCCGTTTAGTTGCGAAACGAGCGCATCTCGGGGAAGTTTTGGAGCTAACGAAAAAATTTATATGATGCGGCAAATTCTCATCGCCCTGATCGCAGCCTGCCTGCTGAATTTTTCGCCGATATGTCGCGCCGCTTACGCCGCGGCGGAACCAGAAGTTGTCGACGGCGTCGCGGCGGTAGTCAACGGCGACGTCGTTACCTACTCGCAGGTGCGCGGTCTGGTCGCGCCGCGCGAGAAACTGTTGCGCGCCCAATTTAACGGCGAGGAGCTCATCAAGAAGATCAAGGAAGTCCGCTCGGCGGCTCTTCAGGATCTGATCGATCGCCAGCTTATCGTTCAGTCGTTTAAGAAAGAAAACTTCCAGATTCCCGATCATTTTGTCGAAGAACGAATTCACGAAATTCTCAAGCAGGATTTCGGCGGCGACCGCAATACCTTCGTCAAAACGCTCGAGGCGCAGAACTTCACCATGGGCGAATTCAAAAAGATGGAGACTGAGAAAATTATCGTCCAGGCGATGCGAAGCAAGAACGTCAAGCTCAACCTCATCGCTTCGCCTGCGAAAGTGGAAGAATATTATAAGGCGCATCGAGACGAGTTCACCAGCAAAGCGCAAATCAAGTTGCGCCTGATCATGATCCCGAGCCACGCCAGTGACGGCAACGCCGCCGCGCAAAAAGCGATGGCGGAGGAAATTCTTGGCAAACTGGTCAACGGCGCTGAGTTCGAGCGTATGGCGCAGCTCTATTCCGAGGACAGCACCCGCGAACACGGCGGGGATTGGGGTTGGGTCGAGCGCAAAACGTTGGCCGCGCCGCTCGAGAAAGCGGCGTTCAGTCTCGAGCCCGGCAAGATCAGCAACATCATCGAGTTCGGCGGCAACTACTACATTCTCAAAGTCGAAGACAAACACGGCGGCGACACCAAATCGCTCGCCGACGCGCGCGCCGACATCGAAAAGAAATTGATCCAGCAGGAAGCGCAGAACTTGCAGGAACGCTGGCTCACCAGTTTGCGATCGAAGGCTTACATCAAAACGTTCTGAGCTGATCGATCATCAAGATCGACAACTGCTCTTCCGCTTCCTCTTCCGTCTTGCTCTTGCTCCTGATCATGCTCGTGCTCGATTGATCAGATTCGATTACGATCATGGAGTATGAGCACGAGCCAGCGACCGCGCATCGGAATCACACTGGGTGATTGCGCCGGGATCGGACCGGAGATTGTCGATCTTGCCCTGAAATCCGGACACGTTCCCGATTCGGCCGACTGCATCGTCATTGGCCGACAACCGGATTGCAAACCGGGCAAGCCGACAATTGAAACCGCGCGTGCCGCAGCCGCGGCACTCGAAGAAGCGGTCACTCGCGCGCGACGCGGCGAGCTGCACGCGATCGTGACCGCGCCGGTCCATAAAGCCCGGATGTACGAAGCCGGATTTAAGTTTCCCGGCCAAACCGAATTCTTTGCCGAACGCTGCGGCGTGAAAAACTTCGCCATGTGTTTAACCGGCGGCAAAATCACCGTCGCGCTGGTGACGACGCACATTTCGCTCAGCGAAGTGCCGCGCGCACTAAAGCAAAACGAGATTGTCCGCGTCGGTTTGTTGCTTGCTGATTTTCTCCGCCGCCGCGGTACTAAATCGCCGAGGATCGCCGTGGCCGGATTAAACCCGCACGCCGGCGAATCGGGAAGAATCGGCCGCGAAGAAATCCAAATCATCGCGCCGGCAGTTGCCGAGCTGAAATCAGCAATCAGCAATCAGCAATCAGCAATCTTCTCTGGCCCTCATTCCCCGGACACACTCTTTCATCGCGCAGTGGAAGGCGAATTCGACGCCGTGCTCTGCATGTATCACGACCAGGGTTTGATCCCGCTCAAGCTGCACGCATTTCACAACGGCGTGAACGTGACACTCGGTCTGCCGTTCCCGCGCACGAGTCCCGATCACGGCACCGCGTTTGAAATTGCCGGAAAAAAAATCGCGCGCCCCGACAGCATGATCGCGGCGATCAATCTCGCCGGCGACCTGGCTTCAAAAGAACCGAAACCCTCACCTCAATCCTCTCCCTACGTGAGGGAGAGGCAGTCGCGAAGCGGCAGGTGAGGGAGCTGAATAAATGCGAAAAATTCCGAAATCACACATCGCATTGTTGATCGGCGTTGCGGCGGTTTTCATTTGGTCGGGGATTCGCCCGCACGATCGTCTTACCTGGTGGCTCGAGATTTTCCCCGGACTAATCGGTTTGATCGTTCTCGCCGCGACGTATCGCCGCTTTCGCTTTACCACACTGGTTTACACGCTAATCGCGCTCCACATCTCGATCTTGTGCGTCGGCGGGCATTACACCTACGCGCGCGAGCCGGTGTTCAGCTGGTTGCGTGATACTTTTCATTGGCAGCGCAATCACTACGATCGCCTCGGCCATTTCGCGCAGGGATTTGTTCCGGCAATGATCGCGCGCGAAATGTTTTTGCGGCTGAACATTTTGAATCGTACGCGCTGGCAGCCGTTTCTGATTATTTCGATCTGTCTCGCCATCAGCGCCACTTACGAATTTATCGAATGGTGGACCGCGCTCTTGAGCGGCAGCGCGTCAACCGAATTCCTCGCGACCCAGGGCGACGTTTGGGACACGCAGGCCGACATGTTCATGGCTTTAATCGGTGCCAGCTGCGCCCTGGCGTTCATGCGTCCATGGCAAGATCGACAACTCCGTCAGCTGGGGGTGATTAACAATCCGTGAACGCCAGGATCGACAAATACATTTCGGTCTTCAACATCGGGCTCCAAAACACGTTCGTTTATCGGTGGAATTATTTTCTGCGCGCGGCCTTCGGATTGATCCCGCTTGCGGGCACGGTTTTTCTTTGGAGCGCGGTCTTCCAGGAGCGCGGACACGGCATACACGGCTACGACTACGGCTCGATGATCTACTATTACTTACTCATAATCCTCGTCAGCAACCTGGTCACACCGACCGAAGACGAATGGCAAATCGCGGCCGACATTCGCGAAGGCCAGATCAACGCGCTCCTGACCAAGCCGATGAGTTATCTCGCGTATCGGTTCAGCATTTTTTGCAGCGGCCGGCTCGTTTACACCTTCGTCACCCTGCCGCCGATCGCGCTCATCTTTCTCTATTTCCACGACTACGTCACGCTCCCGCACGATCCGATGACTTACGTTCTCGCGACGTTGTCGATGTTGATGGCGGCGTTCATCCAGTTCTTCATCACCTATTCGCTCGCGATGATGGCGTTCTGGATTTTGGAAATCACCACCATCGTGTTCATCGTCTACTCGTTCGAATATTTCCTCGGCGGCCAAATGTTCCCGATCGACATCATGCCGGCTGGAATTCAGGCGGCACTCAAATGGATGCCGTTTTATTACGAACTGTTTTGTCCGGTCGCGATTTTTCTCGAGCGCTTGAAAGGGGGCGAGCTCTGGCAAGCCTTCGCGATCCAAACCGGCTGGTTTTTTCTAACCTGGTTCATCGCCCGCGCGATGTGGCACCGCGGCCTACGCCATTATCAAGCGGTCGGCGGCTAAACTACTTCTTAGCGGACTATCGCGAGACTACGCGCCATCCGTGATTTGCAAGATTCCAAGCGATCGTGGCGCTGCCTTCATCTTCGAATCCCCATCCGACCGAGACAAGAAGATTGTCCCCTTTCCATTCCTTAAATTCAGCTGTGATTGGATTCGGTTCGTCGATTTTTCCTTTTGGGTGAAGCAATTTGATCAACTCGGAACGATTTAGTTTCTGAACACCGTGTTTGTGTTCCCAAATCCAAACGCTCGTCGCACGCCGACTGACCGAAACACTTAGAGCTACCGCCTCCCTGGTCGGATGCCAGAGAGCTTCATCTTGTCCGATCGGGCTATTGCCACCAAACAACCAAGGCGGCATTTCTGAGTTGCGATTATAAACAGGAGCCCAACCCACTAATTCTTCAGTGTAAGTTGTCGTGTCGATCAAACACGGAAAACCGCGCCGTTCGTAAATGACCCATCGTCCGTTCTGGCTGCGGGAGAACATTTTAGAATCATAACGTCGCGTGAGCAGTCCGATCGCGCGCTCGGCCATATTCTTTTCATCTTCAAAGTCAACTTCCGATCGCAAATTATGCTCGAGGGCGTTGACGTAACTTTCCGCTTTCTCTTTCGGAATTTGCCACCATCGGCTGCCGATCGCGCGCGCGGCGAGTCGTCGAATCGAATTCCCTTCATCCGAAAGAAGCGGAAGCATTGCTTCGGGCATTCTCGAATCGAGCGATGTCAGCAGCTCCCGCAAAGCCGCGATGCGCACGTCGGCGTCTTTATCTTTCAACTGCGGCAAATAAACGTCGGCGGGATTAACCGAAGAGCCGGAAATACAAAACGCAACGAGTAGTAGCCCGATTGGGGCGATCAGTCTCGAAGCCTTTGATTTGTCGCTCTCGCTCAAACGCAAATCTTAAAAAACTTCTGGCGCCGAATACAAGCGCGGTTCGCGCTACGTCGTGGTCGGTAAACCCGCGGCTTTCCAGGCTTTGAAGCCGCCAGCCATGGAGCGAACGTTTTTATAGCCCATCTTTTGCAAACTTTCGGCCGCGAGCGCGGAGCGTCCGCCACCGCCGCAATGACAAATGATCGTCGTGTTGCGAT
>QHPY01000131.1 GCA_003219215.1 Verrucomicrobiota bacterium
GGACGTTGCGAACAAATATCCCGAGAACGCAGCCGGCAAATTCTATGTCGATGAGCAATGCATCGACTGCGATTTGTGCAGGGAGACTGCGCCTGCGAATTTCAAACGCAACGACGATGGCGGTCACTCCTACGTTTATAAGCAACCGGAATCACCCGAGGAAGAAGCTCTCTGCAAAGAAGCGATGGAAGGCTGCCCGGTTGAGGCCATCGGCAACGACGGCGCTTAAGATCGACCCGCCTTCGCCAAGGCTAGGGCGCGGCAGGCAATCGTTAGATCGACATCGTGGTAGCTGCCGCGATCTCTGGAGGTAGATTCTCATGGTGAGGTTCATTTTCACCATCATCGGTTTGATGATTTCACTCGATCTCGTCTGGTGGATTGTTTTCGCGCGGCTGACGAATCACGGCGTCGCTCGGGTCCTGGTCTCGATTTTCATGATCGTGATGATGCTCGGATTGATCGGGGTCATCGCTGCGAGGATGTCGCGGAGCGGTTGGGAGCGATTCATCCCAAAGTTCGCCGTTACCGCAATAGTCATTTGGCATTCCATCGGGCTGGGACTCCTTTCGCTGATCGCGCTTGCTCTCATACCAATTCTGCTCGGACAAAAAATAGTGCGCATTGCTCGCCACGTCCCCAGCCCGATAACCCAATCGGTCGAAGCGCCCGATTGGAGTCGCCGCGAATTCCTGCGGTTTGCCGGAGCGATGTTGCCGCCGGCTTTCACTTTCAGCCTCACTGGAATCGCGATGGCTCAGCTAAACAACGTTCGCATCCGGCGTTTCGTTTTGCCGATCCCGGAACTGCCGAAGGAATTGGATGGAACGACCATCGCGCAAGTGAGCGATATGCACGTCGGACGCTTCACCAACGGTGACGTGCTGAAAAAAATGGTGCGCATGGTCAATGAAATGCGCGCGGACCTGGTGCTTTTGACCGGCGACTTGATCAACGACGCGCTCGCCGACCTCGACACTGGATTGGAATTGGCTCGAGCGATGGAAGCGCGTTTCGGTCTCGCGATCATTGAAGGCAATCATGATCTGATCGAGAACCCGACGGAATTTGAGGCGCGAGTGAAAGCGTCCGGGATACCGTTTTTGCTCGATGAATCGACAGTTATCACTGTCCGCGGAGTTCCAGTGCAGCTTCTCGGCCTAAGCTGGACGCGGATTTACGGCAAAGGACGCGACGCCGCGATCGCAACTTCCGTCCAAAGATTGCTCGAGCAGCGCGTCGCCGACGCATTTCCAATTTTGATGGCGCATCACCCTCATGCCTTCGATGCGGCCGCATCCGCGGGATTACCGCTTACTCTCTCCGGCCACACTCATGGCGGGCAATTGATGTTGAACGAACAGTTAGGATTTGGCCCCGCGCTCTTTCGCTATTGGTCGGGTCTCTACGAACGCGGCCAAAGCAAACTCATTGTCTCAAACGGCATTGGAAACTGGTTCCCGCTGCGCCTGAACGCTCCCGCAGAGATTCTTCATCTCACGTTGCGGACGGCTGACGCATCAGGCTAATCGATAATTCTAGCTCTTGGTAGGGCTCGACGAACTCTCAGGCGGCGTCGCGCCCGGCACGGATGTCGATCCGGGCGCGGAAGTTGTTGTCGGATTCGGTGTGACCGGTGTCGGTTTGGCCGCAGCGGCCGCCGCCGCTGCTTTTTTCTTCGCTTGCGCGGCCGCCGCCGCTTCCGCCAGGTTCGTGTCTACTGCCGCGGCCTCGACCGGATGAATTCGATGGTAATACTCATTCGATTTCGAGAGTTCCTCTTTGCGCAGAAGCAGCGCGTCGAACCGCTCGCGCTTACTCAATTCGAAATCTTTGTCCATCTTGATCGCTTCGAATGGGCAGACCTCGACGCAGATTTGGCAGCTCATGCAAACCGAGATGTCGATGTCGAAGACCTTCGGATAAAACTGGGGCTTGCCCATGTAATCCGGCTTCTTGTCGTCGCTCTTAGTAATATAGATGCACTGCGGCGGGCATTCTTTCTCACAAATCTTGCACGCCACACAGCGCAGTCCGGCCTCCGGATCGTTGTCGTAAATCAGGATCGGAAAATTGCGGTAGTTCTCCGGCAACGGAATTCGCTCCTCCGGATATTGCACCGTGATCAGCCGCTCCTTTTCGAAATAACTTCCGACGAAGTTACGGGCCGTAACCGCCATTCCTTTGAGTATGCCCGTTCCAATCATTTGATTATCAGCGATCGACTTCTCCCATCACGATATCGACGCTGCCGAGAATCACCATCACATCGGCGACGGTGTGGCCCAGGCAAAGATCTTCAAGCACAGTGAGATTAATAAAACTCGGCGGACGGACCCGATAGCGATACGGATTTGGTCCGCCATCGCTGATCAAATAAAATCCGAGCTCGCCTTTCGGTCCTTCGATGCGGCCGTAGGCTTCGCCGACCGGCGGACGAAATGCGCGGAGCTTGACTTTTGGATTAACAACGGGTCCCGGCTGAATTTGCGCGAGCGCCTGCTTGAGAATTTCGACGCTCTCGTGCATTTCGAGCGCCCGCATCATCAAGCGATCATAAGTGTCGCCATGGTCTCCGAGTGGAATTCGAAATTTAAATCGTGGATAAATGCCGTAACCGTCCACTTTGCGAACGTCGTAATTCACGCCGCAGGCGCGCAGCATCGGGCCAGTGATGCCAGCGTTAATCGCAAGTTCAGGCGAAAGTTTCCCGACGTTCTGGGTGCGCGCGATCACGATCTCGTTTTGAAGAATTAATTCTTCGAACTCGTCTAGAAACTTCGGGAAAAGATCGACAATCTTCTTGGCCCGACCTAGCCAGGCGTCATCGGCGTCGACCCGGCAACCGCCAAAGCGCATGTAATCGCACATCATGCGTGAACCGGAGAGCGATTCGAAGAGATCGAGAATATTTTCGCGTTCGCGAAACGCGTACATGAGCGGCGTGCCCCACGCGCCCATGTCGCTCAACAAAAACCCGAGGAGCGAGGCGTGATTTTGGAGTCGCGTCAATTCCGCGAGAATGACGCGCAAGTATTCGGCGCGTTCGGGAACTTCGATGCCAGCCAGCTTCTCCACACTGAGCGCGTAGGCCCAGTTGTTCGTCATCGAGCAAAAGTAATCCAGCCGATCGGTGTACGGCATCGAGCTGAGATAAGTTGCGTTCTCGCCGATTTTTTCGTGGTTGCGGTGCAAGTAACCAAAGACCGGCTTGAGTTTGCGCACGATCTCGCCTTCGAGCGCGACGTTCATCCGAAAAACACCGTGGGTCGATGGATGCTGCGGCCCCATCGACACTTCGAGCAATTCGCCATCGAGTCGCGAGCTCATCGTTGTAGGTGGCCGCTCGGCTGGTTCGAGTGTTTGAATCGTCGCGGTCATTGCGGTTGCGCGGTGACGTTTTCCGCGCCGTCGAGTTGCGGCCGCGGCGTGTAATGCTGTTTCGCTTTTTCCAGGACGTCATCGTGTGGCGTCGGCTCCCATTCGTAATCGTCCGGTTCGCGATAGTCTTTTCGCATCGGATGATCGACAAACTCGTCCCACATCAAAATTCGCCGCAGATCGGGGTGACCCTCGAAATGGATCCCGTAGAGATCGAAAATTTCTCGCTCCTGTAATTCGGCACTGCGCCAGATCGGCGTTAGTGAAGGCAAACGTGCGCCGTCAGTGCGATTCGCTGTGCGCATTCGAATAATGAGTGGCCCGTGTTTGTGTTTCATCGAGTAAAGGTGATAAACAGCTTCGAGGTAGCCCGGAATTTTTTCTTCTATCGTCTGGTCGACCTCTTTCTCCACGCCATCGACGACGGTCTTCACTTTTGTTGTTTTCTTAATGACGCGATCGAGCCAATCGACTCCGGTCGCGTTCGAGCAGTAATCGAAGGTCAGCGCCGGATGATTACGGAGAAATTGCGCGACCGCGGCGGCGTGCTCATTGTCGATCAGCAACGAAGATTGCTGCGCGGGCCCGGGATTAACGACGATGTCGATCTTCGCGCCGCGCGCCGCCAGCTCCGCTCGATTCTTGATTTGCTCCAACGATTCCACGAGACGTTAACTCTGTCTTTCGAGCACCGGCGGATGATAAACGTCCGGATTGGCCGGCGGTTGCAAATCGTGTTCGCCAAACGCCGGCACCGGGAATTCGCTCGGTTGTTTGGCATCGAGATGTTCGGCTTTGCCCGCACCGGTCAATTTTTGACTGTCGATCTTTCGCTGCAATTCCATGAACGCATGCAGCAGCGCTTCCGGTCGCGGCGGACAACCGGGAATGTAAACATCAACCGGGATGTAACGATCGATTCCCTTGAGCACGTTATAACCTTGTTTGAATGGGCCTCCGGAAATCGCGCACGCGCCCATCGAGATCACATATTTCGGGTCCGGCATCTGGTTGTAGAGCCGCACAATTTGCGGCGCCATTTTTTTGGTTACGGTGCCGGCCACGATCATGAGATCGGCCTGACGCGGCGACGGCCGGAAAATTTCGCCGCCGAAACGCGCGATATCATAACGCGACGCCGCCGTCGCGATCATTTCGATCGCGCAACAGGCCAGCCCGAATTGGAGCGGCCAGATCGAATTCTTGCGGCCCCAGTTGTAAAGTTCCTGCATCGAGGTGACCCACACCCCT
Source organism: Verrucomicrobiota bacterium (assembly GCA_003219215.1). Taxonomy (GTDB): domain Bacteria; phylum Verrucomicrobiota; class Verrucomicrobiia; order Chthoniobacterales; family UBA10450; genus AV40. The sequence continues at coordinate 4,633 of QHPY01000131.1, forward strand.
TGTCGTTGCAGCTCGCTGCGCAGCGCCTCGTCGATTTGCCCTTCGCTCATCTCGCCCAATTTAAACAACCTTTGCCCCAAGCCCAAACGAGACCTTCAATCAACAAAAGCAGAAACACCAGAATCGCGATGAACGCGCCGACCGGCAACCCAGTGAACGCGACCGCAAACGGAACCAGAAAAATCGCTTCCACGTCGAAGATCAAAAAGATGATCGCGTAGAGATAATACTGCGACCGGAACTGAATCTGGGCTTCACCGATGGACTCGACGCCACATTCGTAGATCGCATTTTTCTGCACGCCCGGCTTGGGCGGTTGAAAAAATCTTCGCCAAAGCCACGCCAGCCCGAGCGGCAGCAACGGAAATGCCAGCGCCACGGCCACGAAAATGACGATAAACAAATACGGATTCGGAGTCATTGACCCAAGATCGACGATTAGGTTACCCAGCCACAGATTTACACTGATGGACAGACATAATACTACTACCCTTTAATCCGTGTTTCATCTGTGTTAATCGGTGGCGACCTAAAAATGGCTGATTCTTTCGATCAGATTTTCATTCGCGCAAAACAGTGGCTGCTCTCCCCCATCAGCTGTCGCGCGCCGGATTGGCTCATTCAAGTTGCCTCTAGTTTGCTCAACATCGCCGCCTTGCTTGGCGTGTTCCTGACATTGTTCGCGCTCATTTCTGTCCTCGAACGAAAAATTCTCGGCCGGATGCAAAATCGTTACGGCCCGAATCGCGTCGGTCCATTCGGCCTCTTTCAACCGGTCGCCGATGGAATCAAAATGTTGATCAAGGAAGACATCGTGCCGGCCCGCGCCGACAAGATCGTGCATTTTCTGGCGCCGGTTTTGATCGCCGCGACTGCCATTCTCGCGCTTGGTGTAATTCCCTATGGGCGGAACATGACCCCGTTTATCATCGATGGCGGCATCCTCTTTTTCTTCGCCGTCGGATCGACAACGGAGCTGGCCGTCTTCATGGCTGGCTGGGGCAGCAACAACAAGTTTTCGATGCTTGGCGCGATGCGCGCGATCGCGCAGATGATCAGCTACGAATTGCCGCTCATCATTACCGTGCTTCCAGTCGTGATGATCGTCGGCTCGTTGAACCCTGACAAAATTGTCGGCGCCCAAAGTACTTATTCCTTAGGATTCGTGCCCCACTGGTTTGTTTTTACGCCGTGGGGAGCGACCGCCTTCATCTTGTTTTTTGTTTCTGGCCTGGTCGAATCGAATCGGACGCCGTTCGATGTGCCGGAAGGCGAATCCGAAATCGTGGCCGGCCACATGACCGAATATTCGGGATTTAAATACGCTACGTTCTTCATGGCCGAATACATCGGCATGTTCGCGATCAGTGGGTTGGGGGTGACACTGTTTCTCGGCGGATGGCACGCGCCAGTTCATTTTCTCGAATTCATTCCATCCTACGCGTGGTTTTTCGTGAAGTTGTCGATCTTGCTCTTCATTTACATCTGGCTGCGCGGCACGCTACCGCGCACGCGCGTCGATCAGATCATGAACTTCGCCTGGAAATTTATGCTTCCGATGGCGTTTACCTGCGTTATTGCTGCTGCTGTCTGGCATTACACCGGTCGCGGTTTGCGCGGCTGGCTCTGGTCGCTCGGCGTCATCGCCGTTGTTTACGTCACATTGTCGATCCTGCTCGATACCCGCCGAAAATTTGCGCCGCGCACTTATCGTTTCGCCGAATGAGTACCGTCGCTTTTGCCGGCATCGCAATTCTAACGCTGGCTGCGGCGCTGGCGGCGGCAACGTTGCAAAAGCTCATGCACGCTGCGCTCAGTTTCGCGGTGATGTTTGTTGGCATCTCCGCGTTTTTCTTTTTCCTGGGTGCGGAATTCGTCGGTTTGGTGCAAATCTTCGTCTATATCGGCGCAGTCGCGGTGCTGATTGTTTTTACGATTCTCCTCACGCGGCACGATGTCGGAAAAGTCCGCGGCTTTAATTGGAGCGGCGTTTTCGTCGCCGTGGCGGTGTTTGGCGGTTTGGTCTGGACAATTTCGAAAACAAAATCGCTTTCAATCGTTCCACAGCAGATCAAGCCGGTCACGGTCCAGCGAATTGGTGAATTGCTGATGACCAATTATGTCTGGCCGCTCCAGTGCGTCGGAGTTTTGCTGACCGCGGCATTGATCGGCGCACTCATTCTCGTGATGGAGGAGAAGAGCTGATGCCGACGTTGTCGATGTTGCTTGTCGTCTCGGCCGCTTTGTTTTGCATCGGACTGCTCGCCGCGCTCAGCCGGCGTCACGCGATCTTTATCCTCATCGGGATCGAGATGATGCTCGCGGCGGCGAATTTGAATTTCATCGCGTTTTGGCGGTTCGCTCCGCAGCCGGCGCCGCCGACCGGCGTCATGGTCGCGATTTTTGCCATCGCCATCGCTGCTGCCGAAGCCGCGGTCGGTCTCGCCATGGTCATCGCGGTTTATCGTCATTTTCGCACCACCAACGTCGATCAGCTCGATCAACTCAAAGGATGAACTCCTGGATCACGAGCAACGTTTGGTTAATTCCGGCCGCGCCGATTCTCGCGGCGCTTTTAATTTTGGCCTTTGGCAAAGCTGCACGTCGTGCAGCCGCTCCTTTCGCCGTCATTGGACAGCTCACAGCCTTGACGATGTCGATCTTCGCCTTTGTGCCGACGCTGCATTCTCATGGTTTCCGCTCCGTCCAGAATTTTACCTGGTTTACATTCGGGGAGCAGACCCTGCGGATCGGCTTTGTTCTCGATCCACTCGCGGCCGCGATGCTGATCATGATCGCGCTCGTCGGTCTTTGCATTTTTGTCTTCAGCATCGGCTACATGGCCGAGGATAAAAATTTCAGCCGCTTCTTCGCTTACCTTTCGTTTTTTTCGGGCGCGATGTTGGGCGTGGTCATCGCCAACAGTTTGCTGCTCCTTTTTGTCTTTTGGGAACTGGTCGGACTCGCGTCTTATTTGCTTATCGGTTTCTGGATTGAGCGGCCAAGCGCTGCGGCCGCGGCAAAGAAAGCGTTCATCACCACACGAATCGGCGACATGGGATTTTTTCTCGGCATCCTGTGGCTCTATCACCGCAGCGGCACATTACTTTTTTATGATGGCGGGCGAGGTTGCCTTGAAAGTGTTGGGCTGCTCGCGCTCGGCGCCAGTGCGACGTTTATCGCGCTTCTCATTTTTTGCGGCGCGGCCGGCAAGTCCGGTCAATTTCCGCTCCACGTCTGGTTGCCGGACGCGATGGAAGGTCCGACTCCGGTCAGCGCTTTAATCCACGCCGCCACCATGGTCGCGGCCGGCGTTTTTTTGGTCGCGCGCGTCTATCCAATTTTCTTGGTCGGCGCTATCAACGGCGTGACACCTTCGCTCACGGTCGTCGTTTGGATCGGTGTCGCCACCGGTCTGATGGCGGCGCTAATCGCAGTTGCTCAGTTCGACATCAAACGCATTCTCGCTTATTCCACGGTTTCGCAGCTCGGTTTGATGATGGTGTCGTTAGGCGTGGGCGGCGTTGCCGCTGGAATCATGCATCTGCTCGCACATGGATTTTTCAAAGCGCTTTTGTTTCTCGGCGCCGGTTCGGTCATTCACGGCTGCCATCACGAACAGGACATTCGCAAAATGGGCGGCCTGCGCCGACTCATGCCGGTCACGTTTTCCACTTATGCGATAGGAATGATGGCGCTCAGCGGTGTGCCATTCTTTTTTTCCGGCGGCTGGACGAAAGAAGAAATTCTGCACGCGACGTCGCAGTGGCCGCGCTCGCACATTCCTTACTACCTCATGTTGGTCGGCGTCTTCCTGACTGCGCTCTACATGACGCGGCAGATCATTTTCGTCTTTTTCGGCAATCGCCGCGCTGCGTCCGAGCATGTGCACGAAAGTCCGGGTGTGATGACGATTCCGCTCATCGTGCTCGCCGTGTGCGCAATTCTTTTCAGTGTTGTTCTAACTCCGGCCTGGCCTTGGCTGGAAAACTATTTAACGGGATATCCAGCGCGTTTTGACCCGCATCTCTTAATTCAGCCGATGATCATCGTCTCGCTCGCGCTCGTCGGCGCCGGCGTTTCGCTTGGCATCTGGATGTATCGGCGCGCTGCTGGAAGCGATCCGATTCAACAGGCCCAGCCTGCGCTCTTTCGTTTTCTCGAAAACAAAATGTGGATCGATGAAATTTATGATCGCACCGTCATCGCACTCGCCGCGATCGCCGCGCGTTTCTCCGATTGGATGGATCGCTACGTCTGGGACGGACTGGTTCGTGGGGTCGGCGCGATCGGACATTTTCTTGCCAGGCTCACTACCGGTGCCGACGAACGCGTGATCAACGCCGGTGTCGATGAAGGCACCGTTGGCGCGCACGGATTTGGGCGTCTGATGTCGCGGCGGCACTCCGGTCAGATTCAAACTTATCTCGGCGCGATCGCTCTCGGCATGCTCGCGCTCGTCCTTCTTTACGCATGGTTGGGTTAATCAGTGCGCTCATTCTTATTCCGCTCGCCGGCGCGATCGCGCTTTACATCGGCCAGCCAAAAAACGCGCGCACGGTCGCGCTCATCTTCAACGCGCTCTCTGCGTTTTATGCCCTGCTGCTTTGGCAAAAATTCGATGCCACTGCGCCTGGTTTGCAGATCGCGGAGCGCCACGCCTGGATTCCTTCGATCGGTGCCGAATATCTCGTCGGCGTCGATGGTCTGAGCCTGCTTCTCGTTTTGCTGACATCGCTCGTTTTTCCGTTCGCTTTCTGCGCCCAACGGTTGGAACGCGGCGCGTGCGCGCTCATGCTCGTGATGCAGGCCGCTCTCTACGGCACCTTCACCGCCCAGAATTTTGTTCTCTGGTTTTTGTTTTACGAAATGAGCCTGATTCCGGCGTTTCTGCTCATCAAAATTTATGGAGGCGAAAACCGCGACTTCGCTGCAGTAAAGTTTTTCATTTACACATTCTTCGGCAGCGTGGCCATGCTGCTTGCGTTTCTCGGAATTTATTTTGCCAAAGGAACGTTCGATTTCGCGACGTTGGCTGGTCTCGGCAAAAGCGGATTGCTCACCGGCAATCTTAAATGGTTCGCCTTCGCCGGCATTTTCCTCGGCCTCGCCGTCAAAGTCCCGCTTTTTCCATTTCACACCTGGTTGCCTGACGCTTATCAAACGGCGCCGACCGGCGTGTCGATGGTGTTGACCGGCGGGCTTTCGAAAATGGGCGTTTACGGTTTTATCCGACTGCTCGTTCCGCTTTTTCCAAACGAAATCAAAATCGCCGGCCCGTGGCTCCTTGCGCTGGTGGTGTGCTCGATCGTCTTTGCGCCGCTGGCGGCTTGGGCGCAGCGCGACTTGAAACGGATGGTCGCGTATCTCTCGATCAACCATCTCGGCTACTGCCTGCTCGGTCTTTTCGCGATCACTGCGAGATCGACATCTTCCTTGATCGACACGCAGGCAGCTCTGAGTGGGGTGTTTCTGCAAATCTTCAACCACGGGATCACCGCCGCGGCGCTCTTTTATTTCGTCGGTCTGCTTGAGCAACGTCGCGGCCTGCGCGGCATCGACGACTTCGGCGGACTGATGCAGCGCACACCTTTGCTCTGCGGCTGGATGAGTGTTGCGATGTTCTCGTCGCTCGGTTTGCCGGGGCTCAACGGATTCATCGGCGAATTTCTAATTTTCAAAGGCTCTTTTGCAGTTGCTGCTTCGGTTACGGCGATCGCAGTGCTGGGTCTTCTTTTCACGGCCGTGACTTTCATGCGCGCGATGCAATCGCTTTTCGGCGGTCCACTTGTCGAAAGTTGTAGCGGTTTCTCCGATCTCATTCGGAGCGAGAAGCTCGTCATCGTTCCCGTCACGCTCCTGATGTTCGCCATCGGCATCTTGCCGCAATTCATCTTCAACATCTTCAACGCAACCGTCACTCACATGGCGCGCTTGTTTGCCTGACAGCGCGATGATCGCTTGGACGATTTATGTCACGTTCGCGGGCGCAATCGTGCTGCTCGTTCTGCCGCGTGTTTTCGCGCGCTGGCTCGCGCTCGTCACTGCCATCGCCGGGTTCGCGATCGGTGTTGCGACATTTTGCCAACATGATGTTGATCTTGCGCATTTCAGGACCGTGGTGCGCGTGCCGTGGGTACCGGCGCTCGGGATGAATTATCATCTCGCGCTCGACGGAATCAGTCTCACGCTTGTTTTGGTCACAGGAATCGCCGCCATCAGCGCCGTTCTTTTTTCCTGGGACGTTACTGATCGCGCGAACGAGTTTTTCTTTTGGCTCTTGCTCGTGGTCGGCGGCTCCTACGGTGTCTTCCTCAGCGCCGATCTTTTCCTGCTCTTTCTTTTCTACGAGCTGGTCATCGTGCCCAAATATTTCCTGATCGCGATCTTCGGTTCGACCAACAAGGAGTACGGCGCGATGAAGCTTACGTTGTATTCCTTCTTCGGCGGGGCGCTCGTTTTTCTTGGGATCATTGCCATTTATGTCACCGGCGGATCGCTCGACCTCAATCAGCTCGCGCAATTTCAATTTACGCCGCAGCTCCAATCATGGGCGTTTCCGATCTTGTTTCTCGGCTTCGCCGTGCTCGCCGGTATTTGGCCGTTGCACACCTGGGCGCCGACGGGACACGTCGCCGCGCCAACCGCAGGTTCGATGTTACTTGCCGGCATCGTCATGAAGCTCGGCGCCTATGCCGGGCTTCGCGTGGCGATGAATCTTTTCCCGCAAGGTTTTCAAATGTGGCGGACCGCGATCGCAGTCCTTGCCGTCGTCGGGATTGTTTATGCCGCCGCGGTCGCGTTGCGGCAGCGAGATCTAAAATTCGTTATCGGTTATTCCAGTGTCAGCCATATGGGTTTTGTGCTGCTTGGATTCGCCACCGCCAACGTCTTTGGCGTTTCCGGCGCGGTGTTGCAAATGTTTTCCCACGGCGTGATCGGCGCACTCCTCTTCGCCGTTGCCGGACGAATGATCTATCGACGCACGCGCACGCGCGAGCTCGACGCGCTTTCGGGAATGAATCTCAGCCGTGCGTTGCCGTTCGCCGCGTTTACGTTTGTCGTCGCGTCAGCTGCGTCAATGGGCATTCCCGGCTTCAGCGGGTTCGCCGCTGAGATAACGATTCTTATCGGCGCTTGGAAAAGTTATCCGCTCGCGGTTTGGATCACCGGCGCTGGAATGGTGCTGGTCGCCGCATTCACCCTCCGCGCGCTGAAGCGTTCTTTCTTCGATGTCGATCTTGCGAACACGGCTGCTGCGCCACCTGAAATGGAACCGATCACGATTCCCGAAAAACTCGGCGCGGGCCTGCTCATGTTCGCCACCCTTGCCGTTGGACTTTATCCCAAACTTTTGCTCGATCGCATTCAGCCTGCCGTTGAAGCGATGCGGTTTCTGAAATGAGCTATCTCGAATTACTCAAGCTCGCCGCGCCTGAGGCGATCGTTGTCGTCATCGCGCTCGCAGTGCTAACGGTCGGGCTAACTAGCACACGCGCGAAGGCGTTGTGCCCCATTGTCGCCGCGATTGGAACCGCAGTCGCAATCGGTGCCGTGCTCATGCTGCCGCCACACGCAAATTTGTTTGGCGGCATGCTGGTGATCTCACCGCTGAATTCGCTTTTCAAAATTATCTGTCTCGTCCTCGCGCTCGTTACTGTTCCGCTTGCGTCTTCGGAAAAATCTCTGCGCAACCCCGGCGAATATATCGCCGTGCTACTGCTCGGCGCAGTCGGGTTAATGCTGCTCGTCGGGAGTGAAGAGTTCCTCATGATTTTTATCGGACTCGAGCTGCTCGGACTGTCCCTTTATGTGATGGCGGCTTTCGACAAGAGCGACGTGCGCTCAGCCGAAGCCGGTCTGAAATATTTTCTTTTCGGCAGCACGGCGAGCGCGTTCACGCTTTTTGGCATCAGTTTCGTCTATGGCATGGCGGGAACGACCGCACTCGCCGCGATCGGACAAAAACTAGCGGCTGGTCCGGTTCAACCACTTCTTGCCGTCGGCATCGTCATGACCTTGATCGGTTTCGCCTTCAAGATCGCCGCCGCGCCATTTCATCTTTGGGCGCCGGACGCTTACCAGGGCGCCCCGATTCCAAGTGCTGCTTTTATTGCTTCGGGCTCGAAGGTGGCGTCGTTCGTCGTGCTTGGAAAAATTGTGCTGGTTGGTTTTGCGCCCGCTCGTGGAAGTGCCGACTGGCACGCGATGCTCGCCGTCCTCGCTGCGTTGTCGATCTTGCTCGGCAATTTCGTGGCGCTTGCGCAAGCGAACGTGCGTCGGCTGCTCGCTTACTCGGCCGTCGCGCATGGTGGCTACACGTTACTCGGGATCATCGCCGGAGGTCGCGATGGATTTTCCGCGACGTTGTTTTACACCAGCATCTACGCAGTCACACTCGTTGGCGCGTTCGCCGTCGTCGGCGTGGTTCGCCGCGAAAGTGGCGGCGACGATTTACAAAATTTCGCCGGACTGGCCTCGCGTTCGCCACTTCTCGCTGCCTCGATGTCGATCTTCCTCTTGTCGCTCGCTGGTCTGCCACCGTTGGCCGGATTTTTTGGGAAATTCTATCTTTTCAGCGCGGCCTTTCGCGCCGGCGGAAATCACGGTTTGCTTTGGCTCGTCGCCCTCGCTCTCTTCGGCAGCTTCGTATCGCTCT
>QHPY01000174.1 GCA_003219215.1 Verrucomicrobiota bacterium
CGTCGCCATTGGCGTGATTCTCAAAATAGATGCCAGGATCGAGTTCAACTCCAGCGCCGGCGTGATCATGGACGATGTATTCGTAGGCGAGGAGCGCATGAATCGTTTGCAGGTGATCGGGCAATCCATTGTCCGTCCCGCCGAAATCGAATCGCTCGTATTCAACGCCGACACGCAAATACCAGTTTCCGGTAATGAGAAACCGATGCGCAAAGCTAAAATCGTTGTAGAGCGAATCGCCGTCGCCGAACTTCCCCCGATAGTTCTGAAAATCGCTGTTTCCAGTATAGACGGTTTCGTAATTGAAGATCTCGGTGGAGTTCTTGTTCTCCTCGCTTGGAGATGGTCCGGGCTGCAGCTCCAGTCCGGTCCCGGCAAGGACCGGTGAAATGAGACTGAGGAAACCGACGGTTAAGGCGAGACGAAGGTTATTCATAATTTTTGGCGCTAACTATAGTTGTCGATCTTGTATTCGCAGGGACGAGCTAGTCTCCGTGTATCGTATTTTGGCTATCCCAGCAAGGGATTTAAAGACGGATTGTGGGCGCCGGGGTTTTTAGCATTTGACCCCGAATGCTTTCGGGGTTGACTGGCTGCCGACTTGCTTTATTGTGCATGGCTTTTTGTGACAACCCCCCTTGCGATAGCTAATCCGTTCGCCGGCGTCGATCACGGCGTTGCCCTTTGGTTTCACGATCATCTGACGCCCACCTTTGTCAGTGTCCTGCGCGGAATCACTGAATTCGGCTCCAGTGAATGGATTGCGATTGTCCTCTCCATCGCGGTCTTGTTTTTTGTTTTCAAACGCTGGTGGCCGTCGCTTCTAATCATGGTTGTGGCGGTGCCAGGTGGAATGCTCCTGAACGAGTGCGTGAAAATGTTGGTGCACCGACATCGTCCATTTGTGGACGGCTGGTTCGTCGATTGGTCGGGTTACAGTTTTGCCAGCGGTCACACCATTGGGGCGACGCTGCTTTACGGGCAGCTTGCCCTGTTTATCATCCCGGCGATCAAGAGCCGGCGCGGTCGCGTGTTAACTATTTCGATGGCAAGTTCCGTCGTTGCCCTTGTCGGTTTCAGTCGGATCGCGCTCGGCGCGCATTATCTAACTGATGTGCTCGGTGGAGTCTTCTTCGGAATGATCTGGCTGACGCTTTGCTTATTGGTCGCGCGGCCGTTGCGGCGAACGGCGTTGCCACCGGTCATTGCCAGCGTGTTGCCCGAGACGGACGCGGTGCTCGTGCCGGTGCCGGTGGAAGCGGACGCTCCGGTGGCGCCGGTTCAAACTCGCTGATTTATTGTAGGGGAGGCGCTCCGCCTGGCGTCTCTTTGATTTGGCAACCGAGGCAGTTGCCCTACAATTCGGAAGTGAAAGTCCCGAGCAGGCTTCGTCTAACCTTTTATTTTCTCGCTCTTGCCGGAGCGGCGCTTTTCACACTGCTGCTGATTCGCGAAGGGGCTCCGCAAGTTGGCCAAGCGGTTGCGGCTGCGGGTTGGGCCATTCTTGCGGTAATTGCTTACCATTTTCTGGTGCCGGTGCTTCTGGATGCACTGGCGTGGTGGATTTTGTTTCCGAAAGTTGAGCGGCCACAATTACGAAGAGTTTATTGGATGCGGTGGATCGGCGAATCAGTCAGCACGCTCGTGCCGTCGGCTGCTGTTGGTGGCGATCTTGTTCGCGCACGCTTGGCTGCGATTAGCGGCAGCTCGGTGGCGACGGCTGCCGGGACGGTCCTTGTCGATCTTACCTTGGGCGTCTTTACTCAAGCCGCGTTTACCCTGCTTGGAGTCGTGCTCTTGGTAAACGCGACCGGTCAGAAGAATTTCGTCGGTCCAACACTGATTGGAATTATTGTCGGCGTTGCGGCTGTTTGCGGTTTTTATTTTGTTCAGCGCCTCGGGATGTTTCGGTTCCTCGCGCGGATGATTGCACGGCTCGCGAACTCCCCGGAATGGCATTCGCTGGTTCAGAGCGGCGAAACATTGGATGAAACAATCCGATCGCTTTACGCGCGACGCCACGCGGTCATTGCCTGTTGTGGCTGGACAATTCTATCGCTCGTTCTCAATTCCGGGGAGATTTTGATCGCGCTGTGGGCGCTGAATCTTCACGCCACGGTGGTGAATGCAATAATTCTCCAAAGCATGGCTTTGACCATTCGCTCCGTGGCGTTCCCGATCCCCGGCGGATTGGGCGTGCAGGAAAGTGGTTATGTTCTGGTCGGCAATCTTCTGGGCATTCCAGGTGAAACGGCTTTTGCCCTTTCTTTGATTGCGAGAGTGCGAGAGCTCGGCTTTGGCATTCCGGGACTGATTGGCTGGCAACTGATTGAAGGCCGGCGTTTGCTTCGCGCGCGGGCTGAGCCTGCGTCTTCGTAGAATTTTAGTTTAGCGATTGCCCGACTTAGACTGGCTAGTCGCTGCTTCACCTTTCCCGGATTGGTGAAATTCGTGCGCACGCCCCACCAGATCCAAGCCAATCCGCCAGGCAGATCGAGTTGCTTTCTGAGCTGGGCGATGACTTTTACATCGCTGTACGCTTCCAGAAACGTCATCGAAAATGGCAGCCATTGCCGGCTCGGCACAATTCCGACCATGTCGAGCAGAAAAACGAGCAAGTCGTCCGCTTGTCGCGCGGCTGTCGCCAATGATTTTTCGTGCACAATTTCAAAATCGATTAGTCGCGCGCGATCAGTTTTTGGATCGTAGAGTACGTTTTGGGTAGTGCCATCGCCGTGGGACCAGCAGCCACGGAATTCGTCACTCCAAAATCTGTGGGCGCGACGAAACTCAGTCGCCGCGGCGACCAACATTCGCCGTGTCACTGTGCCGCGATTTATGTGTTCCCATAAGCTCTCGCCCGGCAGTTTTTCAGCAACAACGCACCTCGCTCCGGAGGCATAGGCGTGAAAACGATCGCCATTGAGCATCTCGAAGCATCCAACTTCCCACTGCTGCCAATCTTCCACTTTGCTCCAGAAGCGAATCGGAATATCAGCCATGCGAAAATAGAGATTGGTTAGGTCGGCCAATTGTTCGCTGTGAATATTGCGGCGCTTTACCACCAAGGTCCGCCCGCGCCGTGCTTTTTCCGAAATCGAGTTGATCCCGATTGCTTCGACCAGCCTGGTCGCGACGTTGGCCAACCCGCTCGGCACCAGATTTTCAACCAAAGAAGTGCCGTTTCCAAAAATACCCATTTTCACTTTCTCCTTCGACGACTTTGATCTCGATCGCTTCAAAATCTTTTACCGTCGAGAGCTCAGACTGTAATCGTTTCACCGACGTTCATTACCCGTAGCTCTGTTTTTGCGCCGCGCTTTTTCAATTCCTCGCCGAATGCGTCCGGCGTCCCGGTCAGCGCCGGAAATGTGCCGTAATGCATCGGAATTGCGATACCCGGCCCTACCAGATTCACGGCCTCAGCCGCGCGGGCAGGTCCCATTGTGAAATGATCGCCGATGCAGACCAGCATGATGTCGATCTTGTGAAAGCGCGAAACAAGCGCCATGTCCGAAAACAAATCAGTGTCGCCGGTGTGATAAAAAGCCGGGCCGTTGCGAAGCGCGACGATAAGTCCGCTTGGATTGCCGCCGTAAATTGGCGGTGAATTGTCATCCTTTGTTACGCCCGCGCCGTGCCACGCCGGCACGAATGTCACCGAAATTTCGCCGGCCAGAAGATTGAGCGTCCCCCCGAAGTGGCCGGTGGTCTCGGTGTCCGCCAACTCGCTCGGGTAACCGAGGGCTGCTACGATCGCCGCCGAAAGATCAAATGTCGCAACCAACTTTGCACCCGTCTTTTTGCCGATTTCCACCGCGTTGCCGACATGATCGGAATGTCCGTGCGTTACCAGGATAAAATCGACATCTTTCAACGCCGCCAACTCTTCTTTGCCTTTTTCGAAGACCGGATTAGTCAGCCATGGATCGATTAACAGCACGTTGCCGCCTGGAGTAACCATTTTGAATCCGGACTGGCCATACCAGGTAAGTTGCGTCTTTGGCATCATTGCCACCAAAACGAAAAGACGCGGTTGAGCAAAACATTTTCCTGAGCGAAGGCAAAGGTCGCCCATGGCCACACCAGAAGAATATTTGGCGGCGACCGATCCGCGGATGGCTGCGCTCATCGCGCGCTCGCTTCGTTACAACGTGAAGCCGGAGCGATTGATTCGGCCGTTCGACGCGCTGGCGGAATCGATCGCCTATCAACAGTTAAGCGGAAAAGCTGCCGCAACCATTTGGAAGCGCGTCCGTGCACTCTATCTGCGACGAAAATATCTCGATCCGAAACGAATCCTGGAAACGCCGGATGAAACGCTGCGTGGCGCGGGACTTTCCCGAAACAAAATTGCCGCGATCAAAGATTTGGCCGCAAAAACGATCGACGGGACCGTGCCGAGCGCACGCGCACTGGCGAAAATGAGCGACGAAGAAATCATCGGCCGATTGATCACAGTCCGCGGCATTGGACGTTGGACAGTCGAGATGCTGCTCCTTTTCGATCTGGGCCGGCCCGATGTTTGGCCGGTGGACGATTACGGCGTGCGCAAAGGATTCGCCAAAACGTTTGGTAAGAGAAAGCTTCCCAAACCGAAACAACTGATGAAGTTCGGCGAAAAATGGCGGCCGCATCGCTCGGTCGCGGCCTGGTATTTCTGGCGCGCGCTTGATAACGACGGCCGCGCCTAACAAAGTTGACTTTGTCGGCAGCGCTCACTAAAACGCCGTTATGGCGATGATTCACGTTAATCGGGGCGCAACAAGTCTGGGGCGAGCTGGCAGCCACTTTCACAATTTTCCGAATTCGGCGAGGATGTCGCTGCCGCCGCGCCCGCGCCGGCGGCTCCACCTACTCAAACTCCTACTCCTCCAGCGATGGTCGCTCCGCCTGCGGGATCGACAACCGCGGCGCCGCGAAGCGGATTGCCCTGGGATGAGCGACACAGCAAAGGTTTGTTTCATGGCTTCATTGAAACCCTGCAGATGGTCCTGAGTAAACCCGGGGCCGCTTTTACCGTGATGAGGCGTGAAGGCGGTTTGGGCGAGCCGCTTCTTTTCGGACTTATCGGCGGCAGCTTCGGGTTCATCGTCTATTTAATTTACAATCTTGCCTTCCAGTCTCTCGGTATGTTTGCGAACCGGAACAATCCGTTGACCCATCTCATCGGCGCCGGCATTGGAGGAATCGTCCTGATCGTTTGCGCGCCGTTATTTGTTTTAATCGGGATTTTTATTGGCTCGGTTATTTTGCATCTCTGTCTCCTGCTCCTTGGCGGAGCCAAGCAATCATTCGAAACTACATTTCGGGTGGTCTGTTTTGCCGGAGGTTCGGTGAATCCGCTCCTGGTCATTCCTTTCTGTGGCGGATTAATCGTCGGTGTATGGAAAATCGTCCTCTATTGCATCGGCCTCGCCCGCGCTCACGAAACCGATACTGGTCGCGCGGTGTTGGCGGTATTTTTGCCGCTGATTCTGTGCTGCGGCGGTGTGATTCTGTGCGCGATGTTGTTCGGCGGCATTGGGGCAATGATGCACAATTGGAATCCTTGATTCGTTAACAGTGCGCTTCTACTATCGGCCTCTTGCACGGGACGAACTTAATCACGAACTGATTTGGCTCGCCGTCTCGCTTGGCTCGCTGGCGCTTGCCGTTGCCTGGTTTGCGCTTCGATTGCCATGGCCGCATTGCCTTTTCCTGGCGGTCACCGGTCACCCGTGTGTCACTTGCGGCGCGACCCGTGCAGCCATCGCCTTTTTCCATCTGGATTTCTGGAGCGCGTGGAAATGGAACCCGCTCGTTTTTGCCGCTCTCTGCGGATTGTCGATCTTCGACGCCTACGCTTTCGCCGTTTTGGTTATTCGCGCGCCGCGATTGCGCGTCGTGCAATTCACTCGATCGGAAAAGAGCTTTCTCCGCCTGATCGCCGTTATCTTGTTGTTATCGAACTGGATTTACCTGCTGTCGCGCCCGCGCGGTTTGTTTTGAGTTCGTTTCAAACGCTCGAGCTCAGATTTTGATAAAACGCGCCATTGCCCGCGCGGCAAGTCGCCCAGCCGCAGATTTCCAATCCGAGTGCGCACGAGCCGTTTCACTTCGTAACCGACCGCATAAAACATCCGCCGGATCTGCTGGTTAATTCCCTGGCGAAGGACAACGCTAACTCGGGTCGGCCCGATTGAATGGATCCGCGCCATTTGAGCGCGCTGACCATCCAGGAAAATTCCGCGCAAGAGTTTTTGTGCCTGCGCGCTTTCCCATTGTCGATCCAACGTGACCTCGTACTCCTTCTCGATCTTGAAGCGCGGATGAGTCAGGTGCTGCGCGAGGTTGCCGTCATTCGTTAACAGCAGCAATCCTTCACTCTGGGCATCAAGCCGGCCGATATTGAACAGTCGCGGAAACTTTGGCGGCAGCAGATGGAAAATGGTGTCGCGCGCGCTAGGGTCGCGCCGCGTTGAAACAAAACCAGCCGGTTTATGCAACGCGATCGTCATTGCACGCTCGAGATGAACGAGCTTGCCATCGACTTTCACGTGATCGCGCTCGCTTGGTTGCGCGCCGAAATTGGTGCAAACGCTGCCATTGATCGTGACCCGTCCGGCCGCAATCAACGCATCACATTTTCGCCGCGAACCGACGCCAGCTGCGGCCAGGAACCGATTTAAACGCACGGTTCAGGTTCGACGAAAGATGGATGTCGATCTAGCGAAAGCGAAATCAGGCGTCCGGCTTCGTTTTGGGAAGGCCCACAACTCTGCGGCCTTCTTTCCATTGGCCGCGTTTTTTGAGCAACTCGATCCGTTCGAAACGCTTCAGGACATTGCGTTTCGCGACGATGGTGCTGGCACCTCTGAGGCTTCGATGTTGTGACATAGGTCGGAAATGAGCGCCAAAACTAGCGCGAACGAGGGAAATTTCAAATGCGCAGCTGCAGGTGGTTCAGAAGCGACTTGGCTACAGCTGATTACTCAGAACGACGTATCGACCAGCTGCCATCATCTGGTGATAAATATGGAAACGAGTCGTTAACAGCCGCTGCCAATACGGGACACGCTCTTGTTTGATAATCAGAAAAGTCCCCTGGGGATCTCCCCAGTGCCGCAGAATGGCGTCCTCGCTAACCGAAACGTTCATACTGCCGGCAATGTGCATCTCGTCGTCGACGGGCTCGTTCACCAGATAAAAGCGGCGATGCAAATAAAAAACGAGACTGCTCGCGTCATCCAGTTCGCCTTCGTAGACCACCGCATCTTCGTCAGTGAGTCGGCTCTCCAAAAAGCGGGCCGCATCGGCGAGTGAAAATTGTGGCGCCATCCGCGCCACGCTGTCCGCGAGCGAAAGGGTAATTGGCACCATCGCCGCGGCCAAAAGGCTCATGCAAATTCGCGGCCGGTTTTTAGTCGCCGCATAAACGGCGACGATTGACCCAACGATTAGAGAAACAGCGACGACGGCGATCATCGGACGCAAGATTCCCCACGCCGACGGTGGCAGCGTTTGTAATGCATCCCATGTGGTCCAACTTCCGTCTCCGTTATTGCCCCGATTTTCGCTCGCTTGGATCAAGTGAGGTTGGAACAGCGCCAGCAGGCCAGCAGCGACGCCCGTTAGACCGATCAGGCTAGCGCCGAGAAGATGCCATCGTTGCGATAATCTTTCCCACGCGGTCGCGGCAAAAATTGCGAACGCGCTCCACATACTCATGGAATAATAATCCTGACGTTGGCCGATTATAAGGAGCGGTAGAAAAACCACGGCCATCCAACACAACGGCAAAGCTTCGGCGAAATCCAATTCGTGAGGACGGATCACTCTTCGCCAGGTAAAGATCGCGCCCGGAATAACCGCGATCGACCACGGGAACAACCAAATAAGATGCATCCAAAGGAATGGGAGGCGTGGGACTCCGTTATCGCTTCCCGGAACGTTGGAAAAAGAGCGCAGGTGCCCCAACCATTCAATCCGCAACAGTTGCTGCAAAAATCCAGGAAAATGCAACTCGGTCGCGACGTACCAAGGCACAAACAGCACCACGAAGATCAACATATAGCTCCAATGGAACAATCTGCGGAAACGCAGGCGCGCCTCGCGATACAATGCGCCCAGCACAAGGAAGACCACCAACGGATAGATTAAGCCGACCAAACTTTTCGTGAGGCAAGCCAGCACGCAACAAATCCAAACGCCGAGGAACCAGAAGTTACGCGCGCGGCGCCGTTGATAGCCGCACACCCCGCAAAAAATCGCGCCGGCAATAAACGCGCTGCATACAGGTTCGGGCATAATGACGCGCCCCAGTAGCGAGGTGCCGCAGCTGCAAAGATAAATCAGGCCGGCAAAAAATCCGCGCCAGTAACCTCCTAATTTTTCGCCGATTAGAAATGTCAGCGCGACGCTTGCGATCGTGGCCAATGCGATGGGCAAGCGCGCGGCGGCGGAATTGATCCCGAAAACCTTGAAAGAGCCGATGATGAGCCAGTAAAGAAGCGGCGGTTTCGGCAGCCGCGGCAAGCCATCGTTCGTCGGCCAGAGCCATTGATGCGTTTGAATCATTTCGCGGGCAGCGCCGGCGTACTGCCCTTCGGTGTGACCATAGAGATCGCCCCAGCCGATCGTCGTCAGATGAAGCAGCGCCGCGAGCGCGATCAGCGAAGCAAAAAGCGCGTGACGCAACGGAGGCGGAGCCAACGCCGGTGGATCAAGCAACGCATCCTCAATACTAAACGTGCGGGTGCCGGCAGTCATCGCCCTAATCGTTAGGCCGAACTCGTGCGAGCGCGATATTTTTCCCAATCGGCCGGTAGCGGCAGCAATTTCGCAGCCGGCATTTCAATTAGGGCCAACGTTTGCCGACATTCGGTGATCAATGCGTCATCCGCTGGCCGCGTAATTCGGAAAGCGCACCAGAATCGCGCGCGTTGCAGTTGATCAAGCCAACCATCGATCACGAGTCGGTCGCCCAGCTTAGCCGCCCGGCGATAATCGATCTCCGTCCGGACAACCACCGGATATCTTTGGGTTTTCCTCATCTCGGCGAGAGGAAGTCCCAGCTCTTCCGCAAGCTGCGTCCGCGCGATTTCGATAAAACGGAGATACGCAATGTTCGAGACCACACCGCCGCAATCGGTGTCGAAGAACATCACCTGCACTTCGGTTCGGATGCGTGGCGCGTCGGAATTCATCGCAAGATAGACATCACGGCATCCACGACTTCTGGCACAGTCACTGTTTTCATGCACCGAAAATCAATCGGACATTCGCGCAAGAAACACGGACTGCATTCAACGTGATGCCGAATAATCACGTGGCCATTTCCGAGCGGGCCGGTCAGCGCCGGTTCGGTCGAGCCGAAGATGGCAGCGACTGGCACACCCA
This sequence comes from Verrucomicrobiota bacterium, assembly GCA_003219215.1. GTDB lineage: Bacteria > Verrucomicrobiota > Verrucomicrobiia > Chthoniobacterales > UBA10450 > AV40. The sequence goes on from QHPY01000174.1 coordinate 9,382, forward strand.
GCAACGTCGCCAGATGCATCGTTCCGGTGTCGTTCGTTAAAAGGGCGCGGCACCCGCGCAATTCTTCGATCAATTCGTCCAACGTCGTTTGGCCGATTCGATTCGAGCAATTGTCGCCCAGCGCCGCAGCTATTGTTTCGCCGATCGCTCTGTCTTTCTTCGTTCCGAACAAAATCCATTTGGTTTTGGCTTGCGCCGAAATCGCGGCGGCTGCTTCCGCAAAACGCTCGGGCAACCATCGCTTGGCTGGTCCGTATTCCGCTCCGGGACAAAGGCCGAGCGTTGCGCGTCGATCTTGTGGAGGGACATGCTTCTGCATGTCCAAGACGCGCGGAAGCGCGTCCCTCCGAGCAAGATCGACATCTGCCCCGCAATCGTCCGCGATTCGCAGGAAACGAGTCGCGTGATGTTCCGGTGGACCTGGCTGACGCGGTTCGCGGACGATTTGATTTAGCAGCCAGCTCCGGGCGTGTCCGCGATAGCCGACTTTTCTCGGAATTCGCCACGCTTCCAGCGCTACCCGCAGCGAATTCGGAAACAAGACTGCCGCGTCAAATCTTGCTTGTCGCGCGATCAAGCGAGCGGCGCTGAAAAGGGATTTGTTAGGTAAGGACAAAATTTCGTCCACTTCCAAAATCAGTTTCCACATCGGCGCGATTTTTTCTGGCGCAAGAATCGTAACGTGCGCGTCCGGCCGACCTTTTTTTATTGCGCGCACCGCCGGCACGCTCATGACCGCGTCGCCTAGCCAATTGCTGCTCCGAATGAGAATCCGGAACGGCTTCAATTGTTGCGACGGCAAATCTTTCGGGAGGAAGATGCCGCGCTTGTAGCACGCGAGAAGGAAATTCGGGCGCGGCGTTTTCCAACGATTGTGCAGCCAAAAGCCGTCTTCCGGTGCGCGTCGGGTTTGGGTTTCGATCAGATCGTTCGCTTTGGCGGTGAGCGCTTCGACCGAATCGCCCGAAGTATCGATTCGATCGGTAAACGACATTCGCCAGCGGCCCGGCGCGTCGGTGTAAATGGCGGTGCCAAGCACCGCGGCGCCGGTGCGTTTTGCCAGTAGCGCCGGCAAGGATGTGGTTGATGCGAGTTTTCCAAAAAATGGGACCCACAGACCCTGATCGCCCGCGTGTTGATCGCTCAGAATTCCGATGGCGCCGCCGCCACGCAACAGTTCAATCGCTTTCTGAAAACCTTCGTTGCGGTCGAAAAGTTCGACGCCAGCGCGGCCGCGCAACGTGCGAACGTGTTTGTCGATGTAACGATTTTTCAGCGGCTGATAAATTGTGCTGTTTCGCACGTAGCCGATCGCAGCCGGAAACATTTGTGCTTGCAGCTCCCAGTTTCCGATGTGGCTCAAAATAAAAACAATCGGCCGCCCACTGCGTAACTCGCGATCGGCGGCATCCGCATTTTCGATTCGAACATGCGCGCGCACTTTGTCGAGCGGCATCGCCGCCAGCTTCAATCCAGAAAGAAGATTTGCGCCCAGTCGCTGAAAATGATGGCGCACGAGACGGCGCATTTCGCGGGGCGATTTTTCCGCGCCGAAGGCGATCTCGACGTTATGAAATCCGAGACGCCGATATTTCCCAAGAACGAGCCAGGCGCAGAAGCCCAACGCGTTTCCAAGTGCAAATGCAGCCCGCAATGGCAAAAGACCAACCAGGGCAAAACCTGCGCGGTAAATAAGATAAACGAAATACTCGAGCATCGATCTCGGCCAGCGCGCTCTCCGAAGGCGTCCAGCGTAAATTTGCCTGGGCGTCGCTGCAATGAATATAATGTCGCGATTGGCCCGGAGCTTCGTTAGGTATGTAGGCGGCTCTGCCAAACGACAATGAACAAGAAAGATTTGTGGGTCGGCCTGAATGAGCGCGCAAGAAAAGGGCTCACACCGCGCAACTACAAAAGCGGCACCCTCGGCCAACGAATCGCTGAATCAGGTGTCGATGCGGGCGAGCTGACCGCCAGTCGCAGCAAAACAGAGTTGAAAAAAGTTTGGATTCCAGGTGTTGAAATTTTTTCCAGGGAGACTCATCCGCAACGCCATCGCGGCAGTTTTTGCGAGCTGGCGCGCCAGTCGGAGGGAATCCTCGGCAAGATCAAGCTTTGGCCACGGCAATGGTCAGCCGCGCGGATGTTCGCCAACAGCGCCAAAGGATTTCATATCCATCCGCCGAGCATTCCGGCGGATACGACGGCGGAAAAATGGTTGCGACGTCTGTTTGTCGCTCAACCGCAAAACTATTCGTTGCGACTGTACGACCGCGAGCAATGGGACATCATGTTTTTTCTACAGGGCCGCGCGGAAGTTTTCCTGCGTGATGTGCGCGCAGGTCTTCCCGCGCGCAGCATGCGTTTTTTTGCGGACGGCGACAATCATCGGAGCAGGAACAACGTCGGCGTGGTGATTCCTCCAGGAGTGGCGCATGCGATTCGGGCCGAAGGTTCGGAAGACGTGGTCATGGTTTATGGCACGAGCACGACGTTCCAGCCAGAATTCGAGGGCCGCATCGCCAGCGAAATTGAAACCGCCGAGTTGCCGGAATCCTGGCGGAAATTTCTTTCTTCGTAGCGGGCTCTGTGAGTGTCGGACGAATTAATGCGACCGTCGCGGACCGCCGCTATAGTTTCGCTCAATGAAGCGGCGCTTTAATCCGGCCGAGCTTGAGTTGATGGATCGGCCTCAACCGGTCTCAGCCGAGCTGGAGCGCGATCTCGAAAACATTCGCCAACTCAATCGCTGGTTCGGCAGTTACGCCCTGATCTCGATCTTTCTAAGCCGTTGGATCAAACCGGGTGCCCGCTTGCGAATTGTCGATCTTGCAACCGGCTCGGGCGATATTCCTCGGCTGATCGCGGAATACGGACGCAAGGTTGGCGGCGAATTACGAATTGACGCGCTGGATCGACAATCCGCGACTCTTGAGATCGCGAAGAAGCTAAGCGTGCATTATCCGGAAATTACTTTTATCGAAACTGATGTGTTCAGTTGGCAACCCAGCACGACTTATGATGTCGTTTTCTGCACTTTGGCGCTTCATCACTTTAGCGACGGCGACGCGGTGCGCCTCCTCCGACGTTGCCGACAGTTATCGCCCAAGTTCGTGCTCGTGTCCGATCTGCGCCGCGGCTGGTTGGCCACAATAGGCGTGCATCTTTTGACCACGACCATGTTTCGTGAGCCAATGACCAAACACGACGCTCGCCTTTCGATCGCGCGGGCATTTTCATTTTCTGAAATGAATCAATTAGCGCAGCGAGCTGGCTGGACAAATTTTGGTCACAAAACTTTTCCCTTCGCCCGACAGGCGATCTGGCTGGAAGCAGCGTGACGCTGCAGCCATTTGTCATTCCGAGCCAAGTCGAGGAATCTCTCGATATTCGATTCGGTTAACACACGATGAAGGTTGTGACGACAATCGCCGAAGCGCAGAATCACGCGAAGAAAGGACGGCGTGTCCTGGTTCCGACTATGGGGGCGTTGCATAAGGCGCACCGTGAATTGATTCGGGGTGCGCGCGCGAAGGGGGGCAAAGATGGCGAAGTGGTTGTCAGTATTTTCGTCAATCCACTTCAGTTCGAACCAGGAAGCGATTACGAACGATATCCGCGACCCGAGAAAGAAGACGAAGAATTCTGCCGAAAGTCGGATGTCGATCTTCTGTTCAGGCCAAATGCAGCTGAGATGTACGCCGATGGTCGTTCCGTATTCGTCGATGAAAATTCACTGTCGAATGTGCTCGAGGGCAAATCGCGACCGGGGCATTTCCGAGGCGTTTGCACGGTCGTCGCGAAGCTCTTCAACATTTTGAAACCGGACGCGGCGGTGTTTGGTGAGAAAGATTTCCAGCAACTTGCAATCATTCGCCGAATGGTGCGCGATTTGAATTACAAGATCGACATCGTGGCAGTGCCGACGGTGCGCGAAGCAGATGGACTGGCATACAGCTCACGGAACGCGTATTTGAATGCCGAGGAACGCAAGCAAGCTGCGGTGTTGCGCAAAGCCTTGCTGGCCGCGAAAGATTCGGAAAAAAAAACCGTGAACGAGATTGTCGGCTTTACGCAGAAGATAATTGGCGCAGCGCCGCTTGCGCGGATTGATTATGTCGAGCTTGTTGATGCGGAAACTTTGCAGCCGATCGAATTCGTTCAGCCAAACTCGCTCCTTGCGCTCGCGGTTTACTTCGGCAAAACGCGTTTGATCGACAATATTCTGTTGGAATGAAGGAATACGATTTCGTCGTGATCGGGAGCGGGATCGCCGGACTGAGCTTTGCGCTGAAAGCGGCAAAGCACGGGTCGGTGGCGGTCATCACCAAGCGCAAAGGACCGGACACGAACACGGCGTGGGCGCAGGGCGGGATCGCTTGTGTGACGAGCGATGAAGATTCGTTCGAGCTTCACGTGCGCGACACGCTCGAAGCGGGTGCGGGATTATGCGACGAAAACGTGGTCCGCACGATTGTAACCGAAGCTCCGGCGCGAATTCAGGATTTAGTCGAGCTCGGCGTGCAGTTTGATGAACGTGAAGTTTCCGGTCATCGCGAATTCGACCTTGGGCGCGAAGGCGGGCATTCCAAGCGGCGAGTCCTGCATGTGCAAGATGTGACGGGGAAAGAAATCGAGAACACATTGCTGCGCGAACTCGGCCGCCAATCGCATGTCGATCTTTTGGAAAACCACATGGCGATCGATTTAATCACGGCCGCCAAGATCGGTTACGCGGCGGAGGACCGTTGCCTCGGCATTTACATCCTCGATGAAAATAGCGGCCAGGTGGAGACAGTCCGTTCGGACCGGATCGTGCTCGCGACCGGTGGCTGCGGAAAAGTTTATCTCTACACAACGAATCCAGATATCGCGACCGGAGACGGCGTGGCGATGGCCTGGCGCGCCGGAGTGACGATTGCGAATATGGAGTTTGTTCAATTTCATCCGACCTGTTTGTTTAATCCCAAGGCGAAATCGTTTTTGATTTCGGAAGCGGTGAGAGGCGAAGGCGGCATCTTGCGGAACAATCGCGGTGAAGATTTCATGAAACGCTACGATCTGCGTGGTTCGCTGGCGCCGCGGGACATTGTTGCCCGTGCGATTGACGCTGAGATCAAACGCTCCGGCGCGCAATGTGTGTTTCTCGATATCACTGACAAGCCGGTGGAATTTGTGCGCGAGCGGTTCCCAAATATTTACGAGACCTGTTTGCATTTTGGGATCGACATGACAAAGCAGCCGATTCCAGTGGTGCCGGCAGCGCATTATCAATGCGGCGGGATTAAGACCGACGTCGACGGCGCGACCAGTCTGCGCGGTTTGTATGCAATTGGCGAAGTTGGTTGCACCCGATTGCATGGCGCGAATCGTTTGGCGAGCAATTCGCTGCTCGAAGGTTTAGTCGTGGCGCACCGCGCCTGCGAAGCGATGATGCGGGAACGCCGGCCATCGCGTGCGACGCCGCCAATCTCACTGCCGGAGTGGCAATCGGGCGACGTGCAAGACGTCGATGAACTCGTCGTGATCTATCATAATTGGGACGAAATCCGGCGGCTGATGTGGGATTACGTCGGCATTGTGCGGACGGACAAGCGGCTGCAGCGCGCAAGCGCGCGTTTGCGCAATCTTCAGCGTGAGATCCGGGAATTTTATTGGAACTTCAAAGTGTCAGTGGACCTTTTGGAATTGCGCAATCTGGCCACAGTGGCGGCATTGATCGTTGATTCGGCCCTGAGTCGCAAAGAGAGCCGCGGTTTGCACTACACACTGAACTATCCGCAGACGGAAGATCGACAATTCAGACGCGACACGCTGCTGAACCGTGGCTAAGGATGGAATGGATAGTGCTTTACGAATTGTAACCGCCACCGGCGTTGGTTTTTCCATAATGAAAAAGCCTTGCGTCAGGCGGGAAGATCGCATACAAACAGGCCACCTTTTGGCGATGAGACGAACCCTTGCCCTTTTAGTTCTAACCGGCGCCATTGGTGCGCTGCGGGCTGAGGAGCAATCGAGTTCGCCCTACGCGACCGCGGCCGACTTTGCCAAATACGCGATGAAGCTGCGCGAGCAGGCGCTGCTTAAAGTCGAACCGCAGGTGTTTGTTCCGACGAGTTCTCGCCCGGCGGTCCAGCGTTACGCATGGAAAACGAACATCGTGACGACGGTATTCTGGGTTGGCGAACAGGCTGGAGGGAACAATCCGGTGCCGAATTTTCGTAGCTCGTGGGATTTAAATTGGCAGGCGAATTACGGTGGATTCGATAACCCGGAGAAATCGGACCGGCGAAATTACATCCCGATCTCCTTCGTTCCCCGGCAGAACCCGTTTTATTGCGCGTTGCCGTACAACGACGTAACGCACGGCCAATTTAAACCGGAAGCGCCGCTGGTGATTCCGTGGTTCAAACAGACCTACATGGGACAGGGGCAATCAGTTTGCTGGCATCGTTGGATCGCTATCCGCAAAGGCAATCGCACCTGCTACGCGCAATGGGAAGATTGCGGTCCGTTTCGCACTGATCACTTTCAGTACGTCTTTGGCAACGAGCGACCGAAGCCGAACCTCAATCACGGCGCTGGCCTGGATGTTTCGCCCGCCGTGCGCGATTACCTTGGGCTGCAACCGACCGACGTGACTGATTGGCAATTTGTTAACACGCAGGATGTACCGCCCGGACCGTGGCGCAGTTACGGTGAGAACAACAATTTTGTCCTCGCCCGGCGCCAAATGGAACAAAAACTGGTGCAACAAGGCAGTTCCGGAAACGCGAAGAAATAACGACCGCTTCCGCCCGCCTGATCTCAGCCGAGCCGCGATTTCAACTCCGCAAACTTTGGTTCCAAATCGTCTGCGCGTCGCGACCACGGCTGGTAGCGTCGCAGTCGTGTCTGGCAAATTCCGCTCAGGCTGCGGAACTTTTTAGCCATTTCGGCGCAGAACGAATCAATCGCTTTGGCGAATTGTTTCTCGAGCGTTTGAGTAAACTCGGTGCGTTTTGGAGACAATTGCCGTTCGTAGTCGCGCAGGACTTTTCGACGATGATTGAAGGCCAAGAAAATCGCAGTGATACCGCCAATTCCTGCGATGACGAGCGCCGACGCGGCCACCGCGCTTTGCATTTTGGTGAAAACAGCAACCGTTCCCGCAATTATGATTATGGCGACAATAATCCGCAATGAAATTGAAGTCTGCGAGTAAGATCGAGCCAGTCGTTCCTGAAGCGCTTTGCCCGCAAGAATGTCGATAAACGCGGTTTGAATCGATTCGGAAAACTCGCGTCGTTGGCCAGCGAAATCCGGCACGCTTTGCCGGGCTTCCTTTTGCAGATCGGCGGACAATTGATTTTCGAGAAGATCTTGCATTTGTGGCCAGAGACCGCGCAAATCCGCTTCCAGCGTTCCGATCGCCTTTTCCATTTGCGGTTGCATCAACTCTCGCAGTTGCGCCTCGAGTTTTGAGTGCAACTCCTGCTGCCCGGCAGTCCGGCGCCAGATCAAGCTAAAGCTGCGCCACCAACTTTGGCTCTGCTGAAGAAGTTGCGCACGTTCCTTGGTCGTCTCGTCATAGGCGCGCTCAACTTCGCGCACGAGAGTTGTCGTTTGCCGAAGCATTTGCTCACGGCGAGTCGCGAGTATTCCATCGAGGCGATCCAGGACGGCCGTGTCCGCTGAAATTTTGTCCAGGAATCCGCGAATTTCCTGATTCAAATCGTCCAGAGCGACCCGCGCAGTCTGAAACGTTGAGCGCAGTTTCAACATTCGCGGGCTTGATTGAGTGACGATGAAATCGATTTGTTCTTCCAACGGCGCGAACGCGCTCTCTTCCCAGAGTTTCTCCTTGTCCAGGCCACTTGTCCGCGCGAGCAAAGCTTTGCGCGCTGACACAGCAAAGATCGGCGGGACGAAGCCGAGTCGGCGCATCGCCGTGTCCTGAAGGTGGCGGTGGATGACATCGATTTCCGTTGGCTCGCGCAAGTCGATTTGCTGGAGCACGAAGATGAGATTCTTGAGCCAGGTTTTTTGCAGGAAGTCTAAAAATTCCCAGTTGGATTGTGTCCATGGATTAGCCACGGAGAAAACAAAAAGAACAATGTCGGCGCGGGGCATAAAATCTTCCGCTACCATTTGGTGCTCTTTCACCATCGTGTTCGTGCCGGGTGTATCGACGACATTGAAATCGCGCAGGAACGGAATTGGGAGATAACGCTCGGTTAGTTTCGATGAGACCTCGGTCGATTTCTCTTCCGATGCGTAACGAAAAATGTAAACGCGGTCGGTCGCCGGCAATACGTCGACTTTGGCAAACTCATCGCCGAAAAGAGCATTCAGCAGCGAAGACTTTCCGGATTTCACCTCGCCGGCCACGACAAAGAGCAATGGTTCACTAATATCGCGCAGAAGCGCTTGTAGCGTGTCAAGCTGTTCAGCCGGCCGCTGCATCTCCGAGCCGAGCTTGATTAATCCGGCGAGTCCGCTTTCGAGCTCGCCCTTGAGCTGCAAATATCGGTCGGCGATCATGCCGGCAAAATCAGTTGTGTGGTGTGGGGGAGGGAGCCGTCGATTTTCTCGTCGTCGATTTCGGCGTTGGTGAAGGTTTCGGCGGAATTGGTGTCTCCATCGCAATCAGTTCTGAGACGGTCACGAACTTGAAGCCTTTCGCTTCAAGTTGGTTCAGCACGCATGGCATCGCCTCGATCGTGCCCGGATGAATGTCGTGCGCCAAAACGATTGACCCAGCGCGCGTATTTTTGACGATGCGATTGCAAACGACATTTGGTCCGGGCCGTCTCCAATCCAATGGATCGACGTCCCACAGCACGATTTTGTAACCGAACTCGTGGTTGATCCATTTTTTTTGACGCGTGCTAATTGAACCGTACGGCGGCCGCATCAAAGTCGGACGATTGCCGATTGCGCTCCGAATTGCGTCCTCCGTTTTGCGCAGTTGGCCGCGAACTCCGTCATCAGACATCTTAGCAAGATTGGGGTGCGACCAACTGTGGTTCGCGATTTCATGTCCTTCGCGTACCTCTCGCGCCACGATTTCAGGGTGCTCGGCCACGTTTTCACCGATCAGGAAAAATGTGGCTTTGATGTGATGGGCCGCGAGCAAATCAAGTAGCTTCGGCGTCAATTTCGCGCTCGGGCCGTCATCAAACGTCATCGCGATGTACGGGCCGTCAACGTGGACCCAATCGAAAGTGATTCCGGCCTCGGCCGTCGGCGCAGGCTTTGGTTTTTCGCCGGTCTGCGGCACGACTGCATCATTGGCATAAACGGCGGCAACTCCGACCAAACTAAGGAGGTAAAAAATAAGAAAACGAAAGATGAGCATGAATTTTGCGGCTGCGCGAAACTTTTGCTGTATCTAGCAGAGGCCGAATGTAACGCAAGGCGCTGCTCGATTGCTGGACGATGTCGATCTCATCTAGGGAAAAAACTGATTATCATTCTTTCGGGTAATAACAGTATTCCTTGGCAGCCATCCTGCTCCGACATTCTTCAGGAACCGGGCATGCTCGCGCGTGACCTGGTCGCGTGGGTTTTGGGGACTTTCGTAATTCCAGAAATGAGAATATTGCTCGTTGAAGATCATCCGGAAGGTCGCCGGACTTTGCAGCGGTTGATCGAAGGCCGTGGCCACGAAGTTGTTGCGGTCGGTAGTGCCGAAGAAGCCGAAGTTGAGCTGAAAAAGCAACCGTTCCCATTTTTGATTTTGGATTGGATGTTACCCGGTAAAAGCGGAGTCGAGTTGTGCCAGGAATTGCGGGCGGCGCCGAATGGCGATGAGTTTTTCATTCTTCTGGTCACGGCCCGCAACGACACGCAGGACTTGGAGCAGGCGCTTGAAGCCGGCGCAAATGATTACCTGATCAAGCCACTCGACCCGGCGCGATTAAATGTGCGGCTCTCGGTCGCGGAGCGGCGCATCCGTGCGCTAATCGAGCGCAATCAGGCGCGGGCAGAATTGCAGGAGACGGTTAGAAAGATGACCGACATTCTGGAAAACACGAGTGACGGATTCTTCGCCGTGGACCAGGATTGGAAATTCACGCTCGTTAATCGCCAGGCGGAAAAACTACTCGACCGGCGCCGCCAGGACCTGATCGGCAAGGATTTCTGGATGGAGTTTCCAGAGTTCACCCGCAACGCCTTTGAAGACAATTATCGGCGCGCCATGTCCGAACAAGTGGCGGTCGAATTCGAAGCGAGTCACAGGAGCGGCCAAGTCTGGTTTGAATTACTTGCCTATCCGAGCGGCGGCGGCGTTTCGGTTTTCTTGAGAGATGTGACCGATCGCAAGCGCGTTGAACAAGAGCGGTTGACCACGAGCAAATTGGACTCGCTCGGGACACTCGCGGGAGGAATCGCCCACGATCTAAATAACATCCTGACTGTTATTTCCGGTAACATCGGTCTGGCCCAAATCGAAGCCCCGGGCGATTCTGCGAATCTGCTCTCGTTCCTGTGTCGCGCAGGCGAGGCCGCGCAACACGCCGCGCAGCTTTCGAATCAATTGCTGACGTTCTCCAAAGGCGGTGCGCCCCTGAAACGGGTCGCATCTATATTCGATCTGGTTATACAGGCGACCGAATTTTCGCTTCATGGGTCTAATCTGCGCGCGGAGCTGGACGTCCCACCAGATCTTTGGAGATCAGCTGTCGATCCGGGGCAGATCGAGCAAGTGATTAATGCGCTGATCATCAATGCGCGTGAGGCAATGCCGCACGGCGGCACGGTCCGAGTTTCGGCAAACAATATCGAGATTGATGCAAATTCCGGTCTTCCGATTCGGGGCGGTTGCTATGTCAAAGTGCAAGTCGCAGACGCCGGCGGCGGCATCGACGCGAGATCAGTGACGAAGATTTTCGATCCTTACTTTACAACGAAGCCATCGGCGAGCGGACTTGGGCTATCAATCAGTTATTCTGTTGTGAAGAAACATGGGGGCTTCCTGCAGCTCGAAAACACTTCACCGGATGGATCGACTTTCGCCTTTTATTTGCCCGCCACCGATGCCGAACCGCAGATGTCTCAGCCGGCGCTCGCCAATGAGATTTTCAATTTCAATCACCAGCGGGTACTGGTGATGGACGATGAAGCGGCTATTCGCGAGCTGACTTCGGAACTGCTTGGAACTCTTGGCTACCAAGTGACGGCAGTGCCGGACGGCGAGGGAGCGCTAAAAACGTATGAAGACGCGATGCGGACCGGCGAACAGTTTCAAGCTGTCATTTTGGACGCCACGATTCGCGGCGGAATGGGCGGTGTAGCGACGATCGAGCGCCTTCGCGATCTTGATCCGAATGTGACGGCGATCATTTGCAGCGGTTATTCGGACGAAGCGGCCCTGGCGGAATTTCTCACTTACGGTTTTCGCGCCGCGCTACCTAAACCGTTTACTCGTCACGAGTTGGCGCACGTGCTCGAGCGCGCATTCGAAGCGGCCCGAGCGGGGTAAATGAACGCCGCCGAGACAATCGGCGCTGAAACGGCTCAGCCTTTGCGCACCTTGTCCAATTCAGCAAGGAAAGCGGCGATTCCGCCGGTGTACAAACCGTCGTAGCGCCAGACCGTTTTGCCTTCACCATTCAGCACCACAAGAGTCGGGAAACCTACGACCTCGTATCGCGCTGCCAATTCTTGGTTCTGTTTTCTTGTCTCAACGCTTTGTGCTTTGCGGCGGGGAAAATCAATCTCCACCAGAACGAGATTCTTGTTGGCGTACTCCTTGAATTGCGGTTGCGAGAGGATTGCTTTGTCGAGCTGAAAACAAAAACCACACCAATCTGAACCGGTAAAATCCAACAGCAAAAGTTTATGGTTCGCTTTCGCTTCCTCTTGGGCCTTTTGGTAATCGGTTGCCCAGCTGGACTCGGCCCGCACCGAGACGTTGCAGAGTAATCCAAACGCGACCAAAAACGCAGGGATTCGATTTCTCACGGGGAAAAGTCGGTCAATGGAGGCCGCGGCGCAAGTATGCCCAGCTGCAACGCAAACATTCCCGAGGCGGGCTTGCCCGCTCAGTCTTTTTCCACCCCACGTCGTTACGCAGGCTAGATAAGCTGCAATTCGCGGCCTAACGGATATGCCCGGAGACGAGCTTCGTCATCTCGAACATGCTGACCTGGCTCTTGCCGTTAAAAACCGGTCGGAGCGTATCGTCGGCGTTGATTTGAGTCCTCTTTATCTTGTCCTGTAGACCGTTTTTCTTGATGTAGTCCCAGAGCTTCTTGGTGAGCTCGGAACGCGGTAACGGCTTTGAACCGACAACAGCGGCGAGCTTATCGTCAGGTTGGACTGGTCTCATGAAGGCGGGATTGGGCTTGCGTTTTGAAGGAGTTTTAGTTTTCGGCATACAGGCTGATTAATGCTTCGTTTGCGGCAGAGCAACACTAATTTTCGGGCTAGAAAAAATTTTCTTGCTAATTTGACCGGCGCACGACAAGCGCGGCGACATCGTCTCGTGGGGATTCGGCGGCATCCGGCGCTGCTGCTTTCAACATCAATTCCAGCAAAGCCTCGGCGCTTGCAGCAAAAGGATTGATCATTCCCGCAAGCTGCGTTGGCGTCGTTCGCGGCCGGCTATTCTTCGCTGCACCAAACAATCCGTCCGTGTAGAGCGTAAACGCGTCGCCCGGATTCAATTCAAGAATAGTTTCGGCGAATTGTGATTGTTCTACTAATCCCAACGGCGGAGCGGATGATGCAATCGCTTCCGTGCCGCGACCGAATCGTGTGACGAGCAGGGGCGGATGACCCGCACCAACCACGCTCGCCTGTCCGTTTTTTGCGTCCAGCGCCACGCACATTGCGCTCATGAAAGAGCGGCCACCAAAGATTCCGCGCAGATCATTGTTCACTGCTTCCATGATCGCGGCCGGCCCTTCCTGTTCCGCGTTGCCATGATGAAATAAAAGCTTTGCCAGGGTGGTCAGTAAAGCGGCCGATGCGCCATGACCAGTTGCATCCGCAATCCAGAACAACCAACGATCGTTTCTAATAGGCAGCCAACCGTAAATATCGCCGCCGACTTCGATTACCGGACGATAACAGGCCGCGATTTCCCATCCGGGAAGCGTCGGAGGCTTTTGTGGAATCAATGCCTGCTGTGTCAACCGCGCCGCTGCTAGGTCACGCTCGAGATTTCGACGCCACGCTTCCAACTCCTGGTTTTGCAGCTGCAATTGCATACGCAGCGAATGCAGGCGCAGTTGTGTCTCAATCCGCGCGCGCAACACTTCGGCGTTGATCGGTTTGATCACGAAGTCGTCCGCTCCGGCATTGAGACATATCACCTCGCTTTCGCCGTGTCCGGTCAACATGATCACCGGGATTTGTGCGATTGCCGGGTTCGGATCGGCACGCAACCGTCTCAATGCCTCAGCGCCATCGATCCCTGGCATTTTGAAATCGAGCAAGATTAGGGCGGGTGGATCTTCGTGCACTCGATTCAACGCGTCGGTCGCGCTATCCGTTTCGCGACAGAAATAACCAGCGGCCGACAGCATTCGCGCGAGCAGCTTTCGACTGGCCGCGTCGTCGTCGACAATCAGGATTTGTGGACCGGCCTCCATTACTGCAACAGGTTCGGAAATCGCCGCCCGATTGGCTTTTGCAAAATGAATTGCGCTTCTGAGGGCATTGGCATTGAAATAGAACCTGTGTAGACTTCGTCCAAGAAAATTATGAAATTGTGGCTCTCACTGGCGCTGCTTACCGCGTTCTTTCTTTCGGCTTGCAGCGAGGAACAACCGATGCCTGTAGGGGCGCGGCGTACACCCGCGCGGTACCCCGCCGAAACCGGTGCAGAAAATCAGCCGACACAGCAGCCGTTTAATCCAAACGCCCCGCCGGAAAACGCCGAAACAAGCGCGCAAGCGCCGGCAGCGTCGTCGCCGCCGGCCGCGCCGACAAAACCAGCCAAGGGTGATTATCCCTACGGCACGCCTGTTCCGGGCAAGCCTGGTTTTGTGAAAAGCCCATATGCTGCCGATCAAGGACTCGTCGATGTGCGCGGTTTCCCGCCGGGCACGGAAGTTAAGGACCCTTTCACGAATAAAATCTTTCTTGTTCCGTAACGGCAGTTGCGACCGATGCTGAATGCCAGATACTGGATGCGGCATCGCTTTTCTTTGATTTCTTTATGGAGCTGCGCGTAAAACGAGCGCCTCGGATCGAGGCGGAAATCACTGTCCCGGGCGACAAAAGTATTTCGCATCGCGCCGCCATTATCGCCGCGCTCTCCAACGGCGTCTGCACCTTGCGCGGATTTCTGCCGAGCGACGACTGCATGCATACGGTCAATGCGTTGCGGGCGCTCGGAATCCAGATTGAACAACCAGAACCCGATGTATTGACGGTGCATGGTAAGAAGCGCGTCCTGACACCACCAAAACATGAGCTCGATTGCGGTGGCTCGGGCACAACCATGCGCTTGCTTGCGGGTTTGCTCGCTGGCCAAACTTTTGAAACGCGATTAATCGGAAATCCATCGCTCACCCGTCGCCCGATGGACCGCATCATCGAACCGTTGCGAAAAATGGGCGCGGACATTGTCGCCGAAGGTCCGGAGCAGACTCCGCCGCTGCGCATCCGCGGCGGATCTTTGCGTGGAATTCACTATCGTTCGCCAATTGCCAGCGCTCAGGTCAAGAGCGCCATTCTTCTGGCCGCCCTTTTCGCAAAAGGCAAAACGACCGTGGACGAACCGCTGGCCAGCCGCAATCACACCGAGCTGATGTTCAATTATTTTCTGATCCGCACGGCTAAAGGCGAAGACACCATCAGCGTTTTTGGCGATCAGGTGCCGGAGTCGCGCGATTTCACCATTCCGGGCGACATTTCTTCGGCGGCCTTTTGGTTGGTCGCGGCGGCTGCGCAATCGGGCGGCCATCTCCTCGTGCGCAACATCGGATTGAACGACACCCGAACGGCGTTGCTCGGCGTGTTGGTCCGAATGGGCGCGCAAGTGCGCGAAGCGGTCGAAGATGTCGGTCAATTGGAACCGCGCGGCGTCGTCGAAGTGACCGGTGTTCCGCTCAAGGGCACGGTGATTCATGGCAAAGAAATTCCACAATTGATCGACGAATTGCCGGTGTTAGCGGTTGCGGGTGCGTTGGCCAACGGCACGACAATTATCCGCCACGCCCACGAGCTGCGCGTCAAAGAAACCGATCGCATCGCCGCGATCGGGCACAATTTGCGTGGCATGGGGGTGCAGGTCATTGAGCTGAATGACGGTCTCGAGATCCACGGGCCGGCGCCGTTGCGCGGCGCTCGATTGTCTAGTTTTGGCGATCATCGAATTGCGATGGCCTTTGCGGTGGCTGGACTTTTTGCCGACGGCGAAACAATTATTCAAGACGCCGAGTGTGTTCGTGAATCGTATCCCGGATTCGAAAAAGCCCTGGAGGAGTTCATGAGTCCTAGACGAGCCCGCACCAGCACGCCGGTCATCGGTTCGCTTGCCCCAGCCGCGCCGGTGCAAGAATAAACACGCGCTTGCTTCCGCGCGAGTCCCACGAAAAACTGCGCTCATCTCGCGCGAGTCAGAAATGCAAGGACAAGATCGACATCGTGTAATCGCTATCGACGGGCCGGCTGCTTCGGGAAAGAGCAGCGTGGCGCGTCAGCTGGCGCGCCGTCTCGACTTCGTGTACGTTAATTCCGGCGCCATGTATCGCGCTATTACGTGGTCGGTGCTTAACGCTCGCATCGATCCGGCAGACAAACATCGGATCGCGGAACTGGTGGGTGATTTGTCGTTAGGCGGAGTGTTGAAGGACCGAGAACTCCACCTTTTGGTCGACAACGTCGATTTAACGGAACATTTGCACGAAGATCGCGTGAACAGCGAAGTTTCCCGCGTGAGCATGGTGCCGGAAGTTCGCAACGTTCTCTTGCAGAGAATGCGCGATTACGCGAACAAGCACGACCTGGTAGTTGAGGGGCGCGACATCGGTTCGGTGGTGTTTTCGGATACGCCCTATAAGTTTTATATCGATGCTTCGCCGGAAGTGCGCGCCCAGCGGCGCGCGGCGCAAGGCCACCGCGACGAAATCGCTCGACGCGATCGAGCTGATTCATCGCGCGCGACTTCCCCGCTTATCGTCGCGAAAGACGCGGAAATGATTGATACTTCCAATCTCACAATCGACGGCGTGGTTGATGAAATTGTCGCGCGCTTAAGACGCAAACGGTTCGCTTCCGATCTGAGATCGTGAATTTTTACTACTGGCTTGGTTACCATCTCAGTCGGTTACTCGCCCGATTGTTTTTTGGCTTTCGAATCATTCACCGCGAGCGCGTCATTCAGACCGGACCGGTGATCCTGGCGATGAATCACCAAAGCTTTTTCGATCCGCCACTGGCCGGCAACGCCTGTGACCGGCCGATTTTCTTTCTGGCGAAAAAATCATTAATGAATGTGCCGGTGTTAGGATGGCTCTTGCCCAAGCTCAACGTCATTCCGGTGAATTTGGAAGGGGGCGATCGCAGCGCGCTCAAAGCATTGATTCGAATTCTGAGCGCGGGAGATTGTGCGCTCGTTTTTCCGGAAGGATCGCGTACGCCGGATGGGAATTTGCATCCAGCCTTGCCCGGCCTGGGCTTGCTTATTGCGAAAACGCGCTCCCCGGTCGTTCCGATGCGAATTTTCGGAGCCTTCGATGCCTGGCCGATTCACGGGAAGATTCATTTGGGGCGCAAAATCACCATCGTCATCGGCGAGCCGATTTATTTCTCGGGCGCAGATTTTGAGACAGGCGGAAAAGATCGCTACGCGCGGCTGAGCCAGCGGGTCATGGACGCAATTGCGGCGCTGCACTTGCCTGAAGAGCATTTGCGTAGGCAAGATCGGCATCGAATGGTTTCAGAATGAACTCGGAACCTCGTGTCTCGAAGAATGTCGGCCGCCTCATGGTCGGGATTGTGATTGGCTTCGCACTGGTTGCGCTTTACGCAAACATTCAAAAATTGCGACGCGCCAAGATAGAAAGCGTGACGTTTACGCCTGCCTCTCAGACCGCGACGCCATCGCCAGCGCCTGCCCGTTGAATAATGAGAAAGAAAAGAGGTCTAATCATCCCATGAAAAAGCTTTTTGTATTCCCAGCCGTCGTCGTCCTCGCCGGTCTTATTTCCTGCCAGAAGCAGCAAACTGAAGCAGAAAAGAACGCGGAAGTTGAGCGACAGGTCCAGGAGCGTCTGGCGGCGGAACAACAGGCCGAGCAGCAGCAACAGCTGACCCAGCGGCAGGCCGATCTCGAGGCGCGTGAAAAAGCGTTAGCGGATAAGGAAAAGGCGGCCGGATCCGCCCCGGTTCGTCGTGGACGGTCTGAATCCGAATCGGTTACACAGCCACGCGCCGTTTCTGGAGCGAGACCGACTTCGGGTTATTCAACTTTCTATACCAAATTGGAGCCCTACGGCGGATGGATAGAGACAAGTGATTACGGCTACGTCTGGCAACCGCGCGAAACGGAAAGTTCACGGAGCTGGCGTCCGTACACCAACGGTCGCTGGGTTTACACCGACGCGGGCTGGACCTGGATTTCCGAAGAGCCATTCGGTTGGGCAACCTATCACTACGGACGCTGGACGCGTTTGCGCGGCATTGGTTGGGTTTGGGTTCCGGGCAATCAATGGGCCCCAGCCTGGGTATCCTGGCGCAAGAGCAACGATTATGTCGGCTGGGCGCCGCTGCCGCCAGAGGCCCGATTCGATCAACACACCGGCATCCACAATTGGTCCGATAGTTACTACGACATCGGTCCGGACCAATATTGCTTCGTTCCGACCCGAGAATTCGGCGCGCAACGGATCGAGTCCGCGCTCGTTCCGCCGGAGCGCAACGTGACCATCGTTAACCAAACCACCAATGTCACCAACATTACTTACAACAACACGACAGTCGTGAACGAAGGTCCGAACTATGAAGAGTTGCGCACGCAAAGCCGCGAACCGTTGCAGCGCTTCCGTTTAGAGCGAAACGTGAATGTCGATGTCGCGGTCGAGCCACCGCGACCGGTCGTTCAAGGCGAAACCGTCATCGTGGCTGCGCCGGTGATTGCCGCCCCCGTAGCAAGCGAACGGCCACCGACAGTGAAGCAAACAATTGCCCAAGCCGCGGTTGATCTCGGTTGGGCGGCAATCGCCGATCACGAAGCTGCCAAAAAAGCGCGCGAGAAAATTAAATCGGAAGCGACTCCACCGTCGAACGCGCCGCCGAAAAAATTTGTGAAAGCTGCGATGACGAGCACAAGTCCTCAAACGGTTGAAAGCCCGGCGACATCGACATCGGTATCATCGACGCCGGTCCCGTCTGCGACCATGTTGGCGACGCAAGCGCCGTCTGCTTCCGCAACCTCGACGCCGGAGCCGAAGACCACTCCACGAAGAGCAACGTCGTTCGAACAATCGCCGACACCGGCCACAACCTCAACGCCGGTATCGTCGGCAGCACCTTTGTCGACTGCGTCGCAACGCCGAGGACGATTACTTGTTCCAAGCGCGACACCGGTTCGGCAGATGACACCTAGTGCAACACCGAAACCGGCTGCATCGAGTTCGCCGACTCCGACGGACACTATTTCTTCAACTCAAATTCCAGCGCCGTTGGCGTCGCCGACTTCAACCGGCGCCGCAATGCAGGAAGGATCGCCGCAAGGAAAATTCAAATCTCAGGCGCAAAAGTTTCAGCCGCGCAAAATCGAACCAATCGATTCGGTATCGGCCTCGCCGACTGTAACATCGACCTCGTCACCGAATGCTGCTTCAACTCCTTTATCTTCTCCGGGCGGAAAACTGACCAAACAGGAAAAGCGTGAAGAAAAGAAAGAGTTAAAGCGGGAGCGTAGACAAGGCTTCGAAAGCGTTCCGCCCTCGGCCACCCCTCAGTAGTCTGTCATCCTGAACGAAGTGAAGATCTTTCACAGGGTTGATTAATCACACCGGTTATATTGCGTGTTAGCGCGTCGAGTGGGCGATTCCTCGCTCTGCTCGGAATTACCATCAAGCTTAAGCGTTCTCATTTTCTAGATCGGCGTCCGCTCGCGCTTGTTGCGCGGCGAGTTCGCGCGCATAGGTCAATGTATCAATGGCATCCACATTTTTGTCCCGCCGAATCGCTTTGATTCGCGGAAAGCGCAGCGCGAGTCCGCTCGCGTGGCGTGTGCTCGGCTGAATCGCGTTGAACGCGACCTCGAGGACGATCTCCGGCTTTACTTCACGATATCGGCCGTGATCGACGATCGTGTTTTGTTTGAAATACTCGGTTAGTTGCGCAATCTCGACATCGGTCAGGCCGCTGTAAGCTTTGCCGATTGGTAAAAGCTCACCGCTAGTTTCATCTCGCACCGCGAACGTATAATCGCTCAACACCTTATTGCGCTTGCCGTGACCGAACTCGGCGCCGACGACAACGACGTCGAGCGTGGCCAGTTCTTTCTTTAATTTGAACCAAAACATCCCGCGTGCGCCTGGGGTGTAGAAACTTTTCGGATCCTTGATCATCAATCCTTCGTTCAAGCGGCGCCGCGCTTGCCGAAAACGTTCGTCGATCTCTGCGGCTGAGTGCGCCGGGAAAACTTCCGCGATTTGAAATTGCGCCGGCAATTTCAAATCACGCAGCAGTTCGCGCCGATTCTGCAGCGCGGTCTTCAGCAACGAGCGGCCGTTGAGCCAGAGCAAATCGAAGGCAATGAACGCGACCGGCACATCGGCGGATGCAGTGGCGAACAAATCTCCGCCGTCTGTTTTCCTTCCAAGACGTTTTTGCAAATCGAAGAAGGTCAGCTTGCGTCCCTGTCCGAAGGCAACAATCTCGCCATCGAGGATAAGATCGACATCGAACGTGCGCGCCTGTTCGGCTAGCTCAGGAAATTGGTCGGTGATCAACCGGAGATCGCGCGAATAAATCTCGGCGCGTTTTGCATTGCGATGGAGCTGCGCCCGAATGCCGTCGAACTTATCTTCGACAAAAACCGTAGCCGCGGCCTCCTTAGCGGCGTTAAATCGGTCCCAAATCGCTTCCGCAGTCGGCTCGGGCGTGGCGAGCATGCATTTGATCGGCCGAAAGATCGACAACTCCGCGCGGTCTAATTGTCTTTGTGACGCAAGCGACGCCGTGGCCCCGATGTCGCCGAGCAACATGTTCGCTTCTTTGACTTGTTCGAGCGGAACCTCGAACGTGCGGGCAATCGCTTCTTCCACCAATCCTTCCCGCAAACCAATTCGAAGGTCGCCGGTCAGAATTTTCACGACGTATTGATCTTCGCGCGCGGACAAATTCGCGAAGCGCACCTGCAGCAGCTCCGCTTTCGCAATCGGTCCCCGCGCGCGATGGAGTTTTTCGAAAAACTCGCGGGATTCCAAAATGGAGAATGGCTGCGGCTTCGTTCGTCCTTCCAGAACCTCGAACGCAGTTTTGCCCAGATCGCCGTGACTGGCCGCGATGCGATGAAATTCTGGATCGCTGATTTTTGTCGCCGCGAGCAACGCGCGATAAATCACTACCCAACCAATTTGTAACGTCCGCAGATCGCTCTGGGCAAATGCGCGAGCTGTCAGATAAGTCGTCACGATAGGCAACTGCTCGTTGTTCAGGGTGTGTAGATACTCCGCGAGCAAGCGCACTTTCTCGAGTTTCGCCGGTGTTACTGCAATTGATTCGCCGACATTCGCGAAGTCCAGAAATTCGGATTGGGTAGCGTACGCGTCTCGCGTGCCTGGTTTCGGCGTCTCGCCGAAACAATCTTTTCGAAAAGTTTGCGAAGGCGAGGCGCCTTCGCCAGCGCCCGGGACGCGTGCGCTACCCAGACTCGGGAATTCCATCTGGTTTTCTTCGCTTAACGCCCAGGCTTCCACTCCGCGCTCGCGCAGATCGCAAGCGAACTGTCCGGCGAAACCGTGGAGCGTGAAGACGCGTTTGGGTTGTACAAGATCGACATAACGGACGAGATCGTTGTAATCGGCGTGATCGGAAAGCGGAAACGCGGCGTCGACCTGATAGCGGTAAATGGCATTCGGATCGACTGCCCAGCCGCTGATCATCGCGACGCGTTTGCGCGGGATTTTCCCGATCACTGCTGAGTGGCTCGCGCTTGGCGGACAGATGAGAACTTTTCCGGCGACCTCATTTTTGTTGTAGCGGACGTATTTGCAGAACGATTGCCCGAATTGCTCGTAGATCCGCGTCATTTGATAAACCGAACCATGCAGCATCGGCGTAAGTCCCGCGCCATCGAGTGAACACAAGATTTCCTGCGCTTTGCCTAACGAATAGCCCAGGAGTACCGGCACTGCGCCGTCTTCGATTGTTTCGCGACAGAATGCGACAATCTGCTCGATCACTTGTTCGGTCCTCGGAAATTGATAACGCGGCAAACCGAATGTCGTTTCCATGATTAACGTGTCGGCCTCGCGCCATTCCGCTGCTTCAGCTGACTTTCCGTGACGCAATTTGAAATCCCCGGTGTAAAGAAGCGTTTCGTTTCCGCTCGAGAGAAACAATTGCGCCGAACCAAAGATGTGACCGGCGGGCAGGAGCGTTACATCGGCATCGTGAACGCGTCGCTGCTCGCCGAAAGGCAGGACGTGTTCGATGCGAGTGCCGGGCATTCGCGCTTGCAGCAAACGCGCGGTACGCTCCGAAAGAATGATCACTTCGTGCGGCGCGATGTGATCGCCATGCGCGTGCGAGATGAAAGCGAAGCGCTTGGCTTCCCGGGGATCGAGCCACAAGTCCTGCGCCGGGAGGTAAATTCCGCACTCGTAACGAACTTCGATCATTGAAAACGGTAACTCTTCGATGAGCGTGTTCCAAGTCGTGCGCCCGGCGACCCGAATTGACAGATGAAACTAGAACCGGTTTCATAGAAGGCGTGAAGTTCCGAATTGCATTGTTGCTTTTGATTCCGCTGGCGAACGGTCTCTCGCGAACACAGGAACAACCGCGCTTGCTTGATCGTGTCGTTCCGCTTCCGATGGCGCTGAGCGACGATTTTCAATTTCGAAAAACGAAACTCTATCTTTTGACCGAGACCGCGCCCGGCCAGGAGAAGACCTCCAACGACCAGACTGTTAAGGGCGCAGCGAAGGGAGGAAAACTTTCGAGCACCGCGCCGTCGAGCAAATCGACTACGGTCCAGGACGCGTCAATTCGCTTCGAAAGACAGTACCGGCTTTTTGGCGCGGTGACGAGGCTCGACCAACGCGAAAGGTTTGGGAATTACTTCGATTTTTTCTGGCGCTCCCGCCGTGCGGCGGATTTGACAATTCGGCTAGAGTATCGGCAGGAGAAATTACATGCGCATATCCAGGCCCAGGAAATTTCCTATTCGGACGCGCGCGGCAGCTACAAAACGGAGTTCAAAGTGGTGGGGGACGATTACTTTGACGATGGCCGGGTGACGGCGTGGCGTTGTTTGTTGATCGAAAAGGGGAGGATTGTGGCCGAAACGCACTCCTACATGTGGGAGTAGCGGCGCAAAGCCTTGTTGAGAGGTGTCGGTAATTTGACAGTGTCGATGTCGATCTTGTATTCTTTAGGTACTCAGTTGTGCAGTCATCGATTCTAGTGGGCGTGAACGGTCCGGCCGTTTGGGTGCGAGTGGAAGGCAAGGGCAACTTCCTGAACAGCGGGAGCCTGAAAGAATTCGCGCAAGAAATGGTCAATCGCGGCTATCGCGAGTTTGTTTTTGATCTGGAACATTGCGCGATGATGGATTCTACCTTCATGGGAACAATGGCGGCGGTGGCGCTGCGGTTGAAGGAACTCGGGCAAGGCCATCTCCATGTCGTGCATTGTGGCGATCGCAGCCGCGAACTTCTTTCCGGGCTTGGATTGGACCAAATTTTCGAGATTCGTCCTAATGGTGCGGTCGCTCCAGAATGTGAACAGATGAAGGAGAGCGCACGCGACGGCACCGAACCTGAAAAGAAGGAGCACACTGAAACAATGCTGGAAGCGCATGAGGCACTGTGTGAGGCGGCCCCACAGAATCTTTCCCGGTTTAAGGACGTTCTCGATTACTTAAAACAGGACCTCCATCAAACGACGGCGGGGAAGTAAGCTGGCCACGATCTCATGCGGCCAACCATTCTTTTCTGGCTGCTGATCGCATGCCTGGCCGCGTGGGTCTATACGCTGATGCGACAGCGGCGAAGCATTCGGCGACTCGAGCGTTCGCAGGAAGAAATTCAAGTAGAAGAGACGCTCGTCTTCGATTTCCTTCACGGACTGGGCGAGGCTTTTAGCGAGACAATTAGACCAGCGGATCTGCATCGCTTGATTGTTGAAGGAGCGACGCGCGTCCTCGATGCCCAGGGCGGCGCACTTTATCTGACCGACCGAAGCGGAAAAAAACTTGCGCCATCCTTCGTCTCCAAAGGTTGTCCGCCGCTGGTGGACGTTCCACCGCATATTTTGCAACAAGCCGCGGCCTCACCGCTCGCGTTGGAAAGTTTTCTTAGACTTCACAATATCGGAAGCGGTGAAGGATTGCTCGGACGCGTGTGGCAGGCGGCCATGCCGCTTTATACGAATGAATTTTCGGAAGCGCCAGAGTTGGCGAAACTGCGGGATAGTTCGTTAGGCGCGACTTCGGTGATGGTGGCGCCGCTTCTCTACGCGAAGCAAAACATGGGTGTGCTCGCACTGGCGAACAGCCGAATGGGCGCGCCGTTCTCGCAAAACGATTTCGTCGTTTTCAAATCGATCACTGAGCAATCGGCGTTCGCGCTCTACAACGCCATCATTTATTCCGAGGCGAACGAAAAGAAGCGGCTCGACCACGACCTGGAAATCGCGCGCGACATTCAGCGCATTCTGCTTCCAGCTGAAGCGCCCAACGTGAACGGATTTGAGATCAGCGGAATCAACGTGCCCGCGCGCCAGGTCAGCGGCGATTATTTTGATTATATCAAGGTCGACGACGAACGGCTCGGCGTCGCTATCGCGGATGTTTCCGGCAAAGGCGTGCCGGCTTCTCTCATCATGGCGATTTGTCGCAGCGTTCTGCGCAGTCAGGCGATAGGAAATCCCTCGCCGGCCGATGTCCTCCAAAAAGTAAATCGACAACTTTATCCCGACATCAAGGAGGACATGTTCATCAGCATGGCCTACCTGGTTCTCGATCATGCGCGGGACGGCGTTACTCTAGCGCGCGCCGGACACGACGCACCGCTCCTTTATAAACAAAAATCGCAGACTATTGCACCGTTGAAGACGCCGGGCATGGTCGTCGGCATTGACAGCGGAGATGTGTTCGACAGGTTAACAACGGACGTCGTTGTGGGGCTTGAGCGCGACGATTGTATCCTCCTTTACACGGATGGAATTACTGAGGCCCTCGATAACGAAGGGAACGAATTTGGATTGGAGCGAACGATTGCTTCGGTTCAATCCAGCGCAAAAGAGGGCGCGCAGGCGATGGTTACGCGGTTGATCGATGATTTGCGAAACTTCGTCGGGTCGACCCCGCAAAACGACGACATCACCATGATTGCGATTCGAAAAACATGAAAAAAATTCCCGTGACCGAATCCGACGAGCTGAAAAAGCGCCAGGACACGGAACAAAGATCGACGTCTTCCGCGTCGGACGGCGCCCCGGCCGCGGACCAAGCCGACAGCGATGATCCGGTCGCCGGTTTGCAAGCGGACCTGGATCGGTTTCGGGATTTGGCCATGCGCAGTCGGGCCGACTTTGAAAATTATAAGAAACGGTCCGCTCGCGAAAAGGAAGAGGCGATTAAATATGCAAACACCAGCCTCTTGGAAAAACTGGTTTCAATCGTAGATCACTTCGAGCTGGGGTTGGAAGCGGCACGTGGCGAAGACGAAAAGTCGCCGATTTATTCCGGGATGAGCCTCGTGCTTAAGCAGTTCCAAGATTTTCTGGCTGAAAACGGATTGCAGCCGATCGATGCCGTTGGCCGGAAGTTCGATCCCAATCTGCACGAAGCGATCGCGCACGAGCCGAGCGACGAGGTTCCCGAGGGAATTGTGATTCGTCAAACCCGCCGCGGCTACCGGCTTAAGGATCGGTTGCTGCGGCCGTCCGCTGTTGTCGTCTCGAGCGGACCAAGGAAATGACGAGTCATGGGTGACGAGTAAATTTCGGCGCGCCGGCTGCTGACTCTTGTCACTTGTCACTCGGCACTTTCTTAAAATGGCAACGAAGAAGCGCGATTACTACGAAGTTCTGGGCGTCGGCCGTAGTACGTCCGAAGAGGAGATCAAACGCGCTTATCGCAAGCTCGCGGTAAAGTTTCATCCTGATAAAAATCCGGATGACCCCCACGCCGAAGAAAAATTCAAAGAGCTCGGTGAGGCCTACGACGTCCTGATGGATGCGGACAAGCGCGCCGCCTACGACCGTTTCGGTCACGCCGCGTTTGAGCAGGGCGGACGTTTTCGCGGCGGGTTTCACGATCCGTTCGACATTTTCCGTGAAGTTTTCGGCGGCGGCGCTGGAATTGGCGGAGGAATTTTCGAAACGTTTTTCGGTGGCATTGCCGGACACGCCGAAGATCGACAACGTGGCGCGGATTTGCGCTACGACATGCAAATCACCCTGGAAGAAGCGGCTTTCGGCGCAGAAAAGGAAATTGAAGTTCGAAAACAAGATATCTGCGACAAATGCGGAGGCACCGGAGCCGAGCCGGGATCACGCAGCATCACCTGTCCCGTTTGCGGCGGTCGTGGTCAGGTAATCAGCTCTCGCGGATTTTTCCAGGTTTCGCAAACTTGTCCGCGCTGTGGCGGCGTTGGTCACATTGTCGAAAAACCGTGTCGCGGATGCGGCGGCGAAGGGCGCCTGGAAAAACCGAGCCGGATAAAGTTGAAGGTTCCAGCCGGAATCGCCGATGGGTCGCGACTTCGTTCGTCGCGCAACGGCGAAGCCGGTATTCGCGGCGGTCCGCACGGCGATCTCTATGTTGTCGTCCACGTCCAGGAGCACAAAATTTTTCAGCGCGAGGAAGACAACTTGTATTGTGAGGTGCCGATTCCGTTTTCGGTCGCGACGCTCGGCGGCGAAGTACCCGTGCCGACGTTGGAAGGCAAAGCGAATTTGAAAGTTCCAGCCGGCACGCAAAGCGGTCAGATGTTTAAGCTTCGCGGCAAGGGCATAATTCACGTCAACGGTCGCGAGCGCGGCGATTTGCTTGTGCGAGTAATGGTGGAGGTGCCGACGCGTCTCAACGCCGAGCAGCGCGCGAAACTGCAGGAGTTCGCCGAATTGTGCGGGGAAGAGAACACGCCCCTTGGAAAAAGCTTCTTCGAACGCGCTAAAGAATTTTTTCGCTAACTCCCGTCATTCCGCTGTGCACCGTTTTTACATCGCGCCCGACCAGTGGAATTCGGATCGGCTTGTTCTGCACGGAGCCGAGGCGCATCACGCTCGTGATGTTTTGCGGATGAAGCGCGGAGATCGCGCCGTTCTCTTTAACGGCTGCGGACGCGAGATCACAGCGGAGATTGTCGATCTTGGATGCCGCCGGGCGGACGAATCGGGGCGAACCGACGACGAACTGCATCTTCGGAAATTGCACGAAACGGAAACGCCGCCATTGCGCTGTCACATCACGCTTGGGCAGGCGATTCCGAAAGGAAAAAATATGGACCTGATCGTGCAAAAGGCGGTCGAGATCGGCGCGGCGGAAATCGCGCCTCTGATTTCCGAACGGACGATTGTCGATCTTGACGCAAGAGAAGCAGAACAAAAGAAAGCGAAGTGGCAGCAAATCGCGATCGAGGCGGCCAAGCAATGCGGACAAAATTGGCTGCCGACGGTGCACGCGCCGCGGAAATTGAAGGACTTCTTTTCACACGCCGGCAGTTTCGATCTTCGTTTAATCGGCTCGCTCCAACCTGACGCGATTCACCTGAAAAAAATTCTCGGCGATTATGTCGACCAATATCGAGATCGGCCGAAACATGTTTTGATGTTAGTGGGGCCGGAAGGCGATTTCACGCCGGCCGAGGTTGCGCTTGCGAAAACGCATGGCTGCCTCCCGATCACGCTCGGTCCAATTATTTTGCGCGTGGAAACAGCAGCGATCTACTGCCTGAGCATCTTGTCGTACGAACTGATGTAACGGTTATTTTTTAACGCCGCGGGTACCTTCCAGTTCCAGAGTCACTTTCGAATTGAGCCGGTAACTGGTGATCCTTCCGTTCTCGACCGCAGCGGTCATCTCCTTGACGTAGAGGGAACGAATGTTGCGGAGAGTCCTGCTTGCTTCTCTGATTGAGCTCTGTGCGGCATCCTCCCAACTTTTTGGCGATTCCGAGAGCAATTCGATGACTTTAATGACTTTTGCCATGATGTGATTCCTCCGTAGTTCTGTTTGAAGATCGCATCCCGCGGAGCGAGCGGTTCTATCGGTCGCGGTCGCTAGTAGATGTAGGGCTGAGATAATTCGAACGCATTTTGAACCAGCTCGAAATGCGGATCGCCGTCATCGGGCAACAAAACTTCCACGACGTCGAAACGAAAAACGATATCGGGATTGTCCAACAAACGCAGCCAGGCAAGACCTCCTTTGGAAACGCGCAGCTGCTTTTGTCGGTCTACTGCCTCGATCGGCCGACCAAAATCTTCGTCACTGCGCGTTTTCACTTCGACGAAGACGAGCGTGTCGCCGTCGCGGCAGACGATGTCGATCTCGCCTCCGCCGCTGGCGCGAAAATTGCGGTAAAGAATCTTGTAGCCGTGACTCCGCAGGAATCGGCGAGCCAATTTCTCCCCGCGCGCGCCGCGACGGAGATGTTCAGGCAATTTCTGCGAGCGCGAGAAGCGGCTGCGCCACCGGCTCGAAAGAGCGGCGATGGATCGGACAGGGTCCAAATTCATGAAGTCGGGTGAGGTGCAATTCGGTGCTGTAGCCCTTGTGTTGGCCGAAGCAATACTCGGGAAATTGCGCGCAAAAGTCACGCATCATCCGATCGCGCGTGACCTTGGCGATCACGCTCGCGGCCGCAATACTGAAACTATAGCAATCGCCATCGATGATGGCGGTCTGGGGAAAAGGAAAAGGAAAAACTGGAAGACCGTCGATTAGCACGTGCTCGGGCGGGACCGCTAGCGCGCCGAGAGCGATGCGCATCGCTTGATGAGTCGCTCGCAAAATATTGATGCGATCGATCTCGATGTGATCGACGATCCCAACGGCCCAAGTGATCTCGGTGTTCGAAACCAGCTCGTCGTAAATTGTCTCGCGCACTTCCGGAGCGAGCTGTTTGGAATCGTTCAGTTTCCGGTGGCGAAATTTTTCCGGTAAAACCACGGCCGCCGCCACAACCGGTCCGGCGAGCGCGCCGCGGCCGGCCTCGTCAATACCGGCAATTCGAATGACGCCGATGGCGCGCAGTTTTTTTTCGTAACGAAATCCGCAACGCCGATACATCGGCAGAAGTTATCCGCAGATTGCGCAGATTTTAACAGGTTTTTTTTGGGAGCAGAAATTCGCCGTCTGAGAACCTGCGAAATCTTTGGATGAAAAGTCCGCGTTTACTCGCGAACGGTCGTCGCTTCCTGGCCTTTGCGCCGACGGAGATAATTCAGTTTGGCCCGTCGCGCGCTGCCTTCCGTTTCGATCTCAATCTTTGCGATGCGCGGCGAATTGAGCGGGAAAACGCGCTCGACGCCTTCGCCGTAGGAAATGCGTCGCACGGTGAAGGTTTCATTTAAGCCACGTCCTTTGCGCCCGATCACGATGCCGGCGAAAATTTGGATCCGCTCCTTGTCTCCCTCAACCACTCGAGTGTGCACGCGAATGCTGTCGCCAACTTTGAAACTGTTGGCGTCGCTCTTCTGCTGCTCTTTTTCGATGAGATCGAGAATACGGTTCATAATTACGCAGCCGCCCGGCTGGTGGGCGGACACTTTCAATCGGCCGGGCTAGAAATGCAAATGGGAAAGAGGTCGATTTTGCGCTCGTGCTGTTCCTCGTGATCATATCGCCAATTCGGGTATGAGCACGATTACGAGCATGAGCAGGAGGATTTGGCAGAAATTATCTGTGAAAATCTGCGGAATCTGTGGCTAATTTCGGGCTTCTTTCGCGCCCGTAGCTCAACTGGATAGAGCGTTGGCCTCCGGAGCCAAAGGTTGTGGGTTCGACCCCCGCCGGGCGCAGAGCTTCGCCGAGCCGCAGAATGATGAGCGGCTTTGGCTGGCGCACGACGGCGACGCTGAACCCTTGAGCATGGACATGCCGAAATGACTCAAATATTCAGCGAGTCTACAGCGGGCTAAGTTAGACGTTGCTAAAACCTGACGAATGCGGCAGTCGTTGATTAAGTGCCTGAATCTCGGCAATTGTCTGCCGCAACTCCGCGGTCCGCTCGCGCACAGCTTCTTCTAACGCAGAGCGCTGATTCTCAAGCAGCACGTGAAGGCGGCGAACTTCGAGAAGGTTTCGAATGCGCAAGAGCGCTTCCGTTTGGCTAACTGGCTTCACTAAAAAGTCCGTCGCTCCAGCCTCCAGCGCGCGAGATTTGGCCTCCTCGCTTACGTCAGCGGTCAATACTACGATTGGCAGGAAACTTTCAGACGCATCTGAACGGAGCGCTTCCAGTAAAGCAAATCCGTCCATCTCCGGCATGATCAGGTCGAGCAAAATCAGGTCGGGATCAAAGGCAGCGCAGGTTTCGAGCACTTCGCGCGAATCAGTAACTCCCATCACGCGGCTGTAACCGTGTCTTTGCAGAAGTTGTTCCAATAGTGTGACAGTTATCCGATCGTCATCGACGACGAGGATCTTCATTCGGTGAAGCAACGGCTCTGAAATCATAGCGCGCCTCTTAATGCCAGCACGTCTTATTCCGGCGATATGCCGAAGTGGCCCAAATTTTAATTCCTTATGCGAGAGCTTCGATCCGGTTAAGCAAGTCTTTCTTGCTCGTCATTCCGGTGACTTGATCGCGCAGCTGGCCGTTTTTGAAAAATAGCAGCGAAGGAATGGCGCGGATGTTGTACTTGAACGAAAGGCTTTGGTTATGGTCCACGTTTACTTTCGCGACCTTTACCGCGTCAGCTTTCTCGCGGGCGATTTCATCGAGCAGCGGCGCGATCAACTTGCACGGCCCGCACCATTCGGCCCAGAAGTCCACTAACACCGGTTTGTCGGTGTTGATTTCGCGGTCAAAGTTTGATTCGTCCAGATTGATTGTCCCTGAGTTTTCCATGGCTTTAGGAAAGATAATTCCAAATCTGGAGAATCAAAATCGCGGTTGAAACCGCGAGCAACGGCCAGCAGAGCGGCATCGGTATTTGATCGATTCCCAATTGCGGCCTCGGTGTCAGGGTGACTGTGGTCGAAGGCGTCTCGATCATCGGCAAGTCGATCAATGGCTGTGTCTTTTTCATCTGCACAGCTGGCTTGGCTGGCGGGTCTGGCAGAACCGAGATGCGCGCCGTCTCTTTTTTCGGAGCAGGTGTTGTCCTCGGTGCGGGCATGGCAGCAGCGGCTCCTCGTGTCGGCGAAGGCGAATCCGCAGGCGCGGGCGAATCCGCAGGCGCGGGCGGAGGGTTGGTCGGCGGCCGGGTGGGCAAATGAATTCGCACGGTGTCCCCTGATTCGGCCGGTGCGGGCGGCGGCGAGCTTGGCTGCGGCGAAACGGTGATGCGCACCGTCTCCTTTTTCGGTTCGTTTGAATCGGCCATGCGGGGTCAGAGGTTGAAATAAGAGCTTGCCCGATACCGTAGATTTTGTCACTCCCGAAGTTCACCCGCGTCGAACAAAATCTGCGCTTTTTGAGGTCGGTTTACGCGAGCAGATCGTAACCCCGCGCTCCGGTGATTTGCCTGGTCACGAATTCTCCAACTGGCGCCGGTTTCGTCAAAATAACGCGGGTATCCACGTCCGGCGCGTCCGCTTCGGTTCTGGCAAACAGCGGCTGATCGATCAGCAATTTCATTTCGCCCCCGATCTTTTCCCGCGCCATCTCGTGTGCGATCTTTTGTTGGATCGACATCGCCGCGCGGTAACGCGCATTTTTGATTTTCGCGGGAACCTGCCCAGGCATCTTCGCGGCGCGCGAGCCATCTTCGCGCGAATATTTGAAAATCCCCAGGCGTTCAAATCGGACCCGACCGATAAATTCGAGCAATGACTCGAACTCTTCGTCAGTCTCGCCGGGAAAACCAACGATGAACGTTGTTCGCAGGGCTAAACCGGGAATTCCGGCGCGCAATCGGTCGATCAAATTCTCAATGTGCTCTCGCGAAGTTTCGCGGCACATCCGCTGCAACATCGATTCATGGATGTGCTGAAGTGGGACGTCGATGTAACGAGCGACTTTGCTGCACTCGGCGATCGTTTCGATCAACTCGTCGCTCCAATGCGCGGGGTGCGTATAAAGCAATCGCAGCCAGAATTCACCGTCGATTTCCTGGATCTCGTGCAAGAGAGCAACCAGCGTTGGGCCGCGCGCGGAATCGACCGGTTGGCGCGGTCCCGCTTTTTCGCTCCACAAATCCATTCCGTAGTAAGTCGTGTCCTGACTGATCAAATTGATCTCACGCACGCCTTCCGCGACGAGGCCGCGAATTTCCGTGAGCACAGACTCCATTGTCCGGCTGCGATGTTTGCCTCGCATTTGGGGAATGACGCAAAAACTGCAGGGATGATTGCAACCCTCGGCGATTTTTACGTAGGCGGAATGCGCCGGTGTCAGGCGAAATCGCGGCGTATCGTAATCGGGAATGTAAGTTGGTCGCGTGTCCGCGAACGCAAGATCGACATCTTCATTCGCGATAACTCGCTCGACAATCGCGCCAAGCTCTTTCACTTCATCGAGGCCGACGAATGCATCGACTTCAGGCATTTCTTCGCGCAACTCGCGCGCGAAGCGTTGCGACATGCAGCCGCTCACAATCAACTTCTGGCCGGGACGTCTATTTAAGCCGCGCGCCTGATGCGCAGTCAGGATCGCGTCGATTGATTCTTCCTTTGCCGAGTCGATGAACGCGCAGGTGTTGACTACGAGCACGTCGGCGTCGTCAGCCGACGAGCTGATTTCCATGCCGTGCGCCAAAACGCTTCCGAGCATGATCTCTGCGTCCACCAAATTTTTGGCGCAACCGAGACTGATCATGCCGACTTTTGGTTTAGCCGGAAAACCCCTCACCTTCATCCTCTCCCCTGGTGAAGGGGACACGGCAGGGTGAGTAATCGTTCTTTTTTGTTTGACTGCGCTATTCATTTTGCGGGCGCCGGCGTTGCCGTGCGCGTGCTTGCGATCCTTGGACTCACTACTCGACAGTGACGTCGCCGTCGTCACCGGAGACGGGCTTGCCGTTTTTCTTGATTTGAATTGCGTCGCGATCCAAAACGCGGACTGCGATTTTTTGTCCGCGGAATTCAACGGTTCCGTCCGAAGGTGAAATCCACCGTTCGAATGCAGGTTGAAGCGATTCATTATCCACTACGACTTTGATGTAAGTCTTTTTCAGCGGCTTAATCGCGATGTGGTTTGGTCCTTCGGCTTCCGCAGATTTCTGTGCCGTCTGAGTTGTCTGAGCCGTTTCGCTTGCGCCTGCCTTTGCAAGATCTTCAGGCTGCACGGGCTCCGCTCGCCGAACCTGGGGTTCTTTCGGCGCAACACTCGCCTTTGCTGCCGCGTTCGCATTCGCGAATGCAGGCACAAACGCTTCCGGTAGCGCAATCGACGGCGCTACGGTTGCAACTGGCGGCGCAGCTTTCTTCGGTTGTGCTTCGGCCACCGCGGCCGGCGGCGGGGAAGGCGGGCGCGATGGAGCCGGAGCGACAGGTGCGACCGACGCTTGCGTAGGTGCAGCCTGCGGCGCTGGCGATTGCGCGGTGGCCGGTTGCGGAACACCGACCATTTGGTGCGGAGCAATTCGCTGAATGTTCATGATCAATCGCATGAGAATGAACCCGACAACGATCACGCCGACTGCGATGAAGATTGGAAATGGCGAACGGCGATCTCCACTCGTTCGTTGGCGGCGAACAACCCGCGCGCGCGTCGTGTGAACGCGCCGTCGTTTCGGGGCCGGCTGGTCCTGCAGGTACGAATAACCATCCACTGTTACTTCCCGCGACGTTTCGAACACATCGAGATACGGCGTAACATCGACATCGAGAAATTTTCCGTAGATCAACAGGAAGCCTTTGGCGTAAGCCAGGCTGGGAAATTGGGAAAAATCGTCAGCTTCGATCTCAGCCAGACGTGACGGACGGATTTTTGTCAGGCGCGCGGCTTCATCGAGCGTGAGGCCACGGGCCAGTCGCGCATCTTGAAATTTCTTGCCCAGACCTTCAATTGTCATGACGGATTCGACGGCTAAACGGCGGCATCGAGATCGACCAGGATCTCGCGGGGTTTGGCGCCTTCGCCGGGCCCCAAAATACCGCGCTGCTCCAGAATATCAACGATGCGCGCGGCGCGGGTGTAGCCTAAGCGCAGCCGCCGCTGCAGCAGCGAAGTGGAAGCCCGTTTTTCCTGGCGAATGATCTCCAAACATTTCTCAACTAGCTCTTCGTCTTCGTCCGTCACTTCTTCGGTCGAACTGGCTGCAGCTTCGAGTTTCTCATGCATCGCCGGATCGAATGCCGGTCGGCCTTGCGCCGAAACAAACTCAACCAGACGCCGAATCTCTTCATCAGTCACCAAAACACCCTGGGCGCGGATCAATCGTGACGCGCTCGGCGGGAGATAAAGCATGTCGCCCTGGCCTAACAAACGATCGGCGCCGTTTTCATCCAAAATCACGCGACTGTCGATCTTGCTCGCTACTTGAAACGCGATCCGGCTCGGAATGTTCGCTTTGATCACACCGGTGATCACGTCCGCGCGCGGCGTTTGCGTCGCGACAATCAGGTGGATTCCGGCTGCGCGCGCCATTTGGGTGATCCGCGCAATGGCGCTCTCCACATCCGCGGGCGCGGTTTGCATCAAATCCGCCAGCTCATCGATGACAACCACGACGTAGGGAATCTTCTCCGGAATCGGAATCTCATGTTCGCGCGGCACTTTAATTTCGCCGGAGATTTCCGAGTCCGCAGCATTTGTCGTAAGATCGACATCCGACTTTTTCTTCGGCCGCGCGTTGAAGCTAATGATGTTGCGCACGCCGACACGTGCAAAAATCTTGTAGCGCCGCTCCATCTCATCGATCAGCCAGCGCAGCGCGAGCAGCACTTTTTTCGGATCGGTCACCACCGGGAAAGCGAGATGCGGCAGCGCGTTGTAATGCTGGAGCTCGACCACTTTGGGGTCGATCATGATGAAGCGCAGCTCTTCCGGGGTGAAGCGGAAAAGCATGCTGGCGATGAGCGCATTGATGCAGACGCTTTTGCCAGCACCAGTCGTGCCCGCGACGAGCAAATGCGGCATTTGCGCGAGGTCGGTGATGATGGCTTTACCGTAAACGTCTTTGCCGAGCGCGAGCGGAATGCGCGCGCGTGTTTTCGCTTCTTCCCAATCCGTCGATTCCAGCAATTCGCGTAATGTCACAGTGACTTTGCGCGTGTTGGCCAGCTCGATGCCGACTGTGTCTTTTCCGGGGATCGGCGCGAGAATATTGATCCGCTCCGCGCGCGTGGCCCGCGCCAGATCGCGCTCGAGACTCACGATCTTGTCCACCCGCACACCTTTGGCCGGATAAACTTCGTAGCGCGTAATGGTTGGTCCTTTCGTGATGTCGCCGGGCGCAACTGCGATCCCGAACTGGGCCAGTGTGTCAATCAGCGTTTGCTGAACACGTTGCAATTCACTCGGGTCAGCGCCGCCACGGCCTTCCGGATCGTGCTCGGCGAGCAGGTCCAACCCTGGCAACGCATAAGTCTTCGGGTCCCACGCACGACCTGTTAGGCCCGACGCGGCAGACGTCGATCTTGATGAAGAGCCGCGCAATTCGGCGAGTGACGGTTTCTTCCGCCCCGCGATCGACTCCTCTGGAAGCGCGGTCGCGTCGACGACTTTTGGCGCCGGACGGTCGGCCAGCTCTTCTGGTGAAATGAAAGCCGACGACGGTTCCGGCACAGGTGCGCCTTTCTTTTTAAGTTGCTTCTCGATCGAGCGCCGTTGTTTTGCCAATTCGCGCCGGCTGATTTCAAGCCGACCTTTGATGTCGGCTTTGCGCAGTTGTCGATGCAAACGCCAATCGCGCCATCTCGCGAACGCGGCGCGCGTGCCGGACACAGTTCGCTGGACGAGATGGATCGGCCGGAATCCGGTCATCAGGATCAGACTGGCAACATAAATTCCGCTGAGGAGAATGATCGACCCGATCTTGCCCATCGACGTGAGGAGCAACGTTTTGCCGAAAACGTAGCCTACCCATCCGCCGGGGCCCTGAATGTTAAATGCCAACCGCCAGCCTCGGAGGTGGCTCGTTTGCAATTGCAACAAACATGCGCCCGATGCGATGAAGAGAATGATCCATGGCAGCCGCACGATGAGTCGCAAGTTCGCGTGGAATAATTTTCCTGCACCGAAGAAGAGAAGAACTCCCGCGAGGAAATACGAGGCCGCGCCAAGCGTCAGATAACAAAAACCGGCGAAGATTGCGCCGAACGGGCCGACAAAATTTTGCGCCGGCCGATTCGGTGGCGAAAGATAACTCCACGGCACCCACGAAGGGAGGTCCTTCGGATTATAGGAAATGAGCGCAAGGAAGAGCAACGTTCCGACGCCGAGTAAAATAATGGCGACGACTTCGTTCCAGGCGTTGTTCTTTGTGCTGCGGGACACCGGCAATCGCTCATACTAATGCTGCAAGCGCGGCGTTTATCAACAGATCGATCTGATTCTTCGTTTTAATCTTGCTTGCGAGATTCAGGCTAAGACTGAGAGGAAGAGGAACCACGCCGGTCGCTGTGAGAAGCTACAACCTTTCATCTTGCCTAAGACGCGCATGGCCGATTAGTTTGCGGCGCGTTATGCACTTTGGTGTCCGCCAAATCGCCGCTGCCGTTTCCGCTGCTGCGTTGATTTTCTGCTGCTCGTGCGAAAAACATCACCTCGGAGAAGATCCGGAAGTGCAAAAGGAACATGTCGATGTGACAAGCGGGTCCGCAGAAGATTCCAGCGCCAGCAAAGAAGCATTGGCATCTCCCTCAGCAACCGTCTCGCCCACGCCGGCAGAATTTTTCCCTGAAACCACGCCGCATTAAGCGGGAGATTCGTTATGGCCAAATCCCAGTACCTCACGTCGCCCCCGAAGATCAGTACCATGCCGCCGGGCGTTCCTTACATCGTCGGCAACGAGGCGGCCGAGCGCTTCAGCTATTACGGGATGAACTCGATCCTGACCATCTTCATGACCAAGTACCTCTTGGACAAAATGGGG
The DNA here is from genome assembly GCA_003219215.1 of Verrucomicrobiota bacterium. Classification (GTDB taxonomy): domain Bacteria; phylum Verrucomicrobiota; class Verrucomicrobiia; order Chthoniobacterales; family UBA10450; genus AV40. The sequence goes on from QHPY01000174.1 coordinate 45,718, forward strand.
CACTTGAGCGTGATGCAGCCGGCGAATGCCGAAGCGTGGTATCACACTTTCGTTTCGGTACTGTATGTGCTTCCACTTGTCGGCGCTGTTCTAGCCGATGCGGTATTCGGAAAATTTCGGGTGGTCTTGTGGCTGTCGATCGTCTACTGCGGTGGACATGCCGTCTTGGCTTTGATCGGTTCGCCCGTCGCGCACACGATCGAACCACGCTATTTGCTAGCGATTGGTCTCATATTGATCGCGATGGGTGCGGGCGGAATCAAACCGTGTGTCTCAACAAACGTCGGCGACCAGTTCGGCGAATCGAACAAGCATTTGCTGACGCGGGTCTTTAACTGGTTTTATTTCTCGATCAACGCCGGCTCGGCCCTTTCGACGCTCCTGATTCCCTGGTTGCTCGAGCCCTATAAGGCTGATCCGGATGGTTTCATTGGCAAGCTGTCGCCATCGATCGTCGGCTTTCTCGAGAGCCCGCGTTTGCATAGTCCAGACATCGCTTTCGGAACACCCGGCGTCTTCATGGCCGTCGCCACCATTATCTTTTGGATGGGTCGAAAGAAATTTGTCCACATCCCTCCGGTTGGCTTGCTAACGTATCTGCGCGAAATTTTCAACAAGGAGACAGGCAAAATTCTGCTCAATATTCTAATTCCGGTCCCGTTCATCGCGATTTTTTGGGCGCTGTGGCAGCAAAACTTTTCCTCGTGGATCGTGCAGGCCGAATCGATGGATCGACATCTTTTCGGTGTGGAGTGGTTGTCGTCGCAAATTCAGACGGTCAACCCGATTTTTATTCTGATCATGCTGCCACTCTTTTCTTACTGGCTTTATCCGGCAGTTGAGAAGGTAGTTCGTTTGACCCCGCTGCGGAAAATCGGCGCCGGCTTGTTTGTTACGGCGGGATCATTTTTTCTCGTCGCCATGATTCAAACGCAAATCGATGCCGGCGCACGCCCGTGGATCATGTGGCAAATTTGGGCGTTCGTGATCCTGACCGCGGGCGAAACACTGGTCTCGCCGACCCACCTCGAGTTCTCCTACACGCAAGGGCCGGTCAAACTCAAATCGCTCGTCATGTGCACGTATTTGTTCGCTGTCTCGCTCGGCAATCAATTCACTGCTGCGGTCAATTTCTTCATCCAAAATCCTGATGGCTCGGTGAAGTTGCAAGGAACTAGTTACTTCATGTTCTTCGTTTGGGTAATGCTCGGAACGGCGGTTCTATTCGCGATCATCACTCCGTTTTACAAAGGCCGAACTTATTTGCAGGATCAAACTGAAGTCGCCGGAGAGGCCGAACCTGCCCTTGGGTTTGCAGTTCAGCCGGAGGCTTAGACTCAGAACATGAAGAAAATTATTTTCCTTGTAGGACTCTGTCTTTCGCTGTCGTTCAAGGCAGGGGCGAACCCGAAGGATGACGAATTCGAAAAGATCGCGAAGGATTACATCGAAAATTTCCTCGCCTCTCATCCGGAAAATGCGACCGAGCTGGGCGATCACCGATTCGACAGCGTTCTAAGCGATTACTCGGCCCAGACTCGCGGCCGCATGTTGGCAAACGCGAAGCAAGTTCGCGAGGCGCTCAAGAAGTTCGACGATTACAAACAGTTGACCGGCGCCAATCAGGTGGATGTGCGCATTCTGCGCGACAATATCGACAGCGAAATTTTCCGATTGGAAGAATTGCGGGAAGCGGAATGGAACCCGCTCGTTTACAATCAAAGTCTCGCCAACAGTCTTTATGTGCTGGTCGCGCGCGATTTCGATTCTGCCGAAAAGCGCATTCCGAATCTACGCCAGCGGATGGATGGCATTCCAATCGTGATCAAGCAAGCGGAAGCGAATCTCCAGCATCCTCCCCGAGTTCACACGGAAACGGCGATCGAACAGATCCAGGGCGCAATCAATCTGGTGCGCAACGGTCTCGACCCGCTGCTCAACCAGGCGCCGCAACTGAAAAAAGATCTCGCCCCAATCCAGGAAAAGACCGCCAAAGCGCTCGAAGATTACAAAAAATGGTTGCAAGGCGATCTGCTTAAACGCGCGGACGGCGATTTCCGTCTCGGCGCCGAGAAATTTCGGAAGAAGCTGCACTTCGCTCTCGCGTCCGATTTGTCGATGGAGGAGATCAAGCAACGCGCGAACGCTGATTTGGAGCAGACCCAAGCTGCGATTTATGAGACGGCTCTTCCACTTCATAAAAAATATTTTCCGAAAGCGGATGAAAAAACGTTGGCCGATAAAAAACAGGTCACGGCTGCCGTCCTGAAAAAGCTCGCCGAGCAGCACCCGGAAGACAACACGATCGTCAGCTACGCTCAGAAAATTGTCGGTGAGGCGACCGATTTCGTAAAATCACGCAACCTCGTGGCAGTGCCGAACACACCGCTCGATGTCATCGTGATGCCGGAGTTCAAGCGCGGCCAGTCGATTGCCTATTGCGATTCATCCGGGCCGCTCGAGAAAAACGGCAAGACGTTTTTCGCCGTTGCGCCCACGCCTAATGATTGGCAAAAGCCACGCAAAGATTCGTTCTTCCGCGAATACAACAACTTCATGGTGTGCGATCTCACCGTCCACGAGGCGATGCCGGGACATTATTTACAGTTGTCCCACTCAAATGAGTTTCACGCGCCGACGCTCGTGCGCGCAATTTTCCAGAGCGGCACATTTATCGAGGGCTGGGCAGTTTATTGCGAGCAAATGATGGCTGAGCAGGGTTACGGCGGACCGGAAGTAAAAATGCAGCAGTTGAAAATGCGCTTGCGCGCAATCGCCAATGCCATTCTCGATCAAAGCATTCATACCGGGAACATGAGCGAACAGCAGGCGATGAATTTGATGATGAAAGAAACCTTTCAGGAGGAAGGCGAAGCGGTTGCAAAATGGAAACGCGCGCGACTGAGCTCGGCGCAACTCTCTACCTACTTCGTCGGCATCAGCGAACATCTTGATCTTCGCGCGGCCGCGCAGAAAAAATGGGCCAAAGATTTCGTTCTCGGAAAATACAACGACCAGGTAATTTCCTACGGCAGTCCGCCCGTGAAATACGTGCGCGAGCTGATGGGACTGTAGCCAGGCCCTAGTGGGTCGTCGAAATCAACGTGCCGCAGGCACGTGGCTACATTAAGATCGACATCATGCCCAAACTGGCCACCTGGTTGCGCGAGAAAGACGAAAAATGGTTTCAGCTATTTTTCGCAAAACATCGCGAGATCGAGATCTGCGACGCACGCAAAGGTGAGGTCGCGATTGCGAATGTCGATGGTTTGCTTCTGACGGGCGGTTCAGATATCGCGCCGGAATTTTTGCGGCAACCAATCCCTGATCCTTCAGTCCTCGAGAAGGATATCGATGCTGTGCGCGATCGCTGGGAATTTGCGACTGTTGGTCCGGCACTTTCGCGCGGTTTGCCGATTCTCGCTATCTGCAAAGGTCTTCAACTGCTCAACGTCGCGCTCGGCGGCACTCTGAAGCTCGACATTCCCGGTCACAAACTTCCCGAACAAAAGGACAACGACATCCAGCCGCTGCGTTCCGACGCAAAGGCAACGCACCAGTTTGAAAATGTGAATAGCTCGCATCATCAAGCGCTCGATTTGTTAGGCGAGGGGCTTGTTGTCGAAGCTTGGTGCCCATCCGATGACATTATCGAACAAGTCCGCCTGCGGAATCAGCCGTTCGTGCTTGGGGTTCAATATCATCCTGAGCGCGGCAAGATTTACGATTCGCTCTTCGAAGATTTTTTCTCGCGTCTGAAGAACAATCGTTAAATCATTGAACCGCTAAATCGTTAACTGTTTCCCGTGTCGGCGCCCCAAAACACCATCGCAATCGTTTACGATTACGATCAAACACTCAGTCCGAGTTACATGCAGGACGAAGTCGTGTTTCCGGCGTTTGGAATTGACGGCGCGAAATTTTGGGCGCGCTGCAGAGAACTCGTCCGCGATCACGGCTACGACAACGAGCTGGCTTACATGAAAGTCTTGCTCGACACGCTCGGGATGGATCGGCCGAAGAATTCGGAATTAAAAAAACTCGGCGCGAAATTGAATTTTTACAAAGGCTTGCCCGAAATGTTCGAGCAATTCCGCAACGGTCTCTTGAGCGCGGAGCATCATGCGCACGGAGTTACGGTCGAACATTACATCATCTCTTCCGGCTTGAAGGTGTTGCTCGACGGCAGCCGGCTCCAACCGTACGTGCGCGCGATTTTCGGATGTGAATTTGACGAAGACGATGACGGCCGAATCATGTTTCCACGTCGCGTCATCAGTCACACCCAGAAGACACAGTTTCTTTTTCGCATTAACAAGGGCCTTCTCGACATGTCGCAGGATGTGAACGATCACATGGAGTCTGACATTCGACCGATCCCATTTTCAAACATGATCTACGTCGGCGATGGGCCGACTGATGTTCCGTGTTTCACTGTCATGAAGAAGAACGGCGGACAAGCGATCGCGGTTTACAATCCCGACGATCCGCAGCGCGCCGGATTTCGAAAATGTTACCAGCTCTCAACCCACGCCGACCGGGTCAAACACATCGCGCCGTCCGACTACCGTCCAAACACGCACCTGCGGCTGTTGCTCGAGCAAATGGTCGAGGAAATTGCCGGCCGCATTGTCGAGCGACGCAAGTCGGCTGTCGAAACTGGCACCGTCCGCGCGCCGAAACATTGATTGATCGCCCGCTAAACACGCAAAAAGCGAGGAGCAGAAATACTTTGTCGTTATTTGGCGTATTTGGCGGCTCGCCCCGATGAATCGTTGACCTGCGAGACCTTGCGCAAATCCATCGCCCTCTTCAGCGCGTTTGAAAAGCTGTTCTGTCCCGCCGCCATCGATTGTCGATCTTGATAAGCGGCCGTCGGCTTTGTCAGATCGCTGATCTCAAATTCCGGCGGGACGTCGCCCATCACTTTTCGGAAGAATCTTGTCTGGGTGTCCGAAAACGGAAAGCAACGCCAGAGCGCGTACGAGTTCAGCCCGTTGTTGAGCGCCGTCCGCGATACCGTCGAAGAAACCGAATAGACCGCTTCGATTTCGGCGAAGTGTCGCAGAAAATACAAATCCGCAACCTCGCGATCATCTTCCACCTTAAAGCCCTCGAGATTGAGTTTACTTGCCTCGCCTTTTTCAAAGGGATGCGGCCGATAGATCAGATCGCGCCCCGGATAGTTTTGTCGGATATAATCGAGACAGCGGTTCAAGTGTTCGACGTAGACCGCCGGTTCAAGATTCTTCACCAGTAGAAAAGGCGTCCCAAAAAAAATTATCCGGCGTTGTCGACTCTGTCCGCTCGCCGGGGCGAGTCGCCCATTGAATTGCGCGGAGAAATCATGCAGCTCGGCGATGCTGGGAAAACGCGATGGAATGATTTCGTCCTCTGCTCGGGCTGGCAATTCGCCGCCGCTATTGCTCATAAAAATAATGACATCGAAAATTTCACCCGGATCCTTTTGCAAACGCCGCAGACGCACGCCATCACCGCCCGGATTAATCCGCGGCTTGTAATGAATGGTTCGTTCGACGCCGGCGAGCGGTTCCACCACGCGATTTTGCAACCACCCCGAAGTCGTGAATCGAAAACGCGCGCGGTCGCCGTATCGCGTTAATTCGCCAAAAGCTTTTTGCGATGCGCACAGAATTTTGTAAACATCGGGATGCGCAGAGAGTGCGGCGTTTCCCAAACCGAGCAGACCAGCCAGGCAAAGCAAAACATCGTTGTCCGGATCGATCGGCAATGCTCCGACGCCGCGCTGCCGATTTATATTTTCTCGATAAAGACGCGGTAGATCCTTCAATCCGCGACAGGTTCTGACTTTTGGGAACGCGTGCACTTCCGCGAATTCGCTGACAAATTCCTGCCAGTTCGCGTTCTTCCACCATTTCGATTCCTCGCGCAGCAAATGAATTCCGCCCGGAAATCGCTCGCGCAGCGCGTCCGCCGCCACCAGGGCGTTCGGCAACCGGTCCGGCCGCGAAATCACAATCCAAAGCTTTTGAAATGCGTCACGCATCGTTTGGACAATAACACGTGCGGCCGGGAGTTGTCATTACGGCCCCTATTGCGCATTTGGAATTGCCAAATATGGAAAACACTTCATTGTCCCGCTGATCTTTAATGCCTTCCAGAACGCGGGTTGTTTCGCTATTTCTTTTCGGGTCCGGCTTTTGTGCCCTCATTTATCAAACGACTTGGCTGCGTGAGTTCCGTTTGATCTTCGGAGCGTCAACTGCGGCTTCAGCTGCGGTTTTTGGTGTGTTCATGGCCGGGCTCGGATTCGGCGGCATCTTTTTGGGCCGGCGCTCAGAAGCGAAGCCAAGGCCGCTGGCGTTTTATGCGAAGCTTGAATTGTTCATCGCCTTGAGCGCGGCGCTCTCGCCGTTACTGATCTTGGTGGCCCGCCACTTTTACATCGCGATCGGTGGAACACTGGCCACGGGATTAGCCATTGGAACTATTGTCCGCTTGACGCTGGTAGCGCTAATTTTGGGGCCGCCGACTTTTCTGATGGGCGGAACATTGCCCGCTGCCGCGAGAGCAGTCGTTACACCTGACGATGTTTCGCGGCGCACGGTCGGGACACTTTACGGCATTAACACTCTTGGTGCAGTTAGCGGTGCACTTTTCGGCACATTTTACCTGTTCGAGAATTTCGGAAATCATCTCACGCTTTGGTGGGCGACGGCGGTGAATTTCATCGTGGCGCTGGCAGCATTCCGATTTGCGAAATCGATGCCGGAATCAGTCGTGCACGAGGAGTTATTCGATAAAGAAGACTCGGGCCCTGCGGTCAGTCAGTTGTTCGTCCTAGTCGCCGCCGGTCTTGTTGGGTTCGCATTCTTTCTGATGGAGATTGTTTGGTATCGGATGCTCGGCCCACTCCTCGGCGGGTCGACATTCTCTTTCGGGTTGATCCTTGCCGTCGCGCTGCTCGGGATTGGACTGGGAGGCGTCACCTACGCGCTGCTCGATTTGAAACGGACTGCTTCGCTGCATTTGTTTGCGTTGACCTGCGCGACCGAGGCTTTACTCATCGCGTTGCCCTACGCACTCGGTGATCGAATCGCAATCACAGCGATGCTTCTTCGTCCACTCGGGACACTCGGATTTTATGGACACGTCGCTGCCTGGTCGGCGATTTGTTTCATCGTCGTTTTTCCACCCGCGTTTGTCTCCGGTATACAATTTCCCTTGCTTGTCGCGCTGCTTGGCAAAGGGCGCCGCGCGGTTGGCGTGCAAACCGGTGCGGCCTACGCGTGGAACACTATTGGTGCGCTAATTGGCTCGCTGGCTGGAGGATTTGGTCTCGTTCCGCTCCTATCCGCACCGGGCGTCTGGAAGTTCGTGGTGGTGATTCTTTCGTTTCTTGCAATCGTGGCCGCATTTCTCCGGTCGGGCGAACCGCGACCTTGGACTCGGGCGATCGTTCCGGTTTCCGCCGCGGTCATGGCGCTCATCATGCTGACGGCTTTCGGGCCCACGGCGTTTTGGCGTCACAGCCAAGTCGGAGTCGGTCGCCTAAAATATTACCACGCTTCCCCGAATGAATTGCGCGACTTAATTCAAAGCATTCGACGTCACATCATCTGGGATGTCGATGGAATAGAGAGCAGCGTTGGTCTTCAAAATGCCGACAGTGTATCATTTATTGTAAACGGCAAGTCGGATGGAAACGCCATCGGGGATGCCGGGACGCAGATCATGTCCGGTATCATCGGCGCGACATTACATCCAAATCCAAAGCAAGCGATGGTCGTCGGATTGGGCACCGGAAGCACAGCCGGCTGGCTCGCGGTGGTTCCGACAATGCAACATGTCGATGTTGTTGAGCTGGAACCAGCAATTTTAAAAATCGCTGAAATCTGTTCGCCAGTAAATCAAAAGGCTCTCAAGAACCCGAAGCTGCGTGTCATCATCGGTGACGGGCGCGAGTTGCTCCTCACCATTCGTAGCAAGTACGATATTATCGTTTCCGAGCCGTCGAATCCATATCGCGCAGGTGTGGCCAACCTTTTCACCCGGGAGTTTTATGAATCCATTAACAATCGGCTGACCCCAGACGGTATTTTTCTCCAATGGGTACAAACCTATAGCGTCGACGATCGCACTATTGAAATTTTCTATCGCACTCTTGGCTCGGTTTTTCCCAATATCGAGTCTTGGCAAACTCAGGAGGGCGATCTCCTACTTGCCGCGTCACAGGCGCCATTGCGCTATGATCCCGAAACGTTGCGTTCTCGTCTCGGCTCAGAACCGTTCAAGGGCGCAATGCTGGCCGCGTGGGACACGGTCGGTGTCGAAGGTTTTCTGGCGCACTACGTCGGCAACAGCGCGATGGCCAGAGTGCTGCAGAATCTCGAATCTTGGCCTTTGAATACAGACGACCGGACTGTGATTGAGTTTGCCTTCGCGCGAAGCATCGGAGCGCCAAATGGATTTCAGATGGCAACTCTTCGAAAGAGTGCGCAGGCGGCGCATTGCGACCGGCCTGAGGTTAATAATGCTGCGATCAATTGGGATCGTGTCGAAGAAGTCCGGCACACCTCCTTTACTCAACCAATTGAGAATCCGACCGTCGATGAGCAGCATCGTACTGCAGCGCTTCTTGCTTATAGTAACGGTGATTTGGTGGAGGCGTTACACGCTTGGCAGGCCCAATCGCGCGAGCCGCAAACATTGCGGCAAGTGGAACTCCTGGCGGAATGTTTGGCGGCGCAGGGCGGCGAAGCGGCCCCAAAATACATCGATCAAGTCGCAGATATTGTTCCTTCAGATGCTCAGGCAATCCGTGCGCGCCTTTGCTGGAAACAAGGCAAGGTTGCGGAAGCCGTCGACCATCTGAAGAAGTTTTTTGAAATCGCCCACGATGATCCATGGCCTGATCCAAGTCTAACCAAGCGCTCAATTATTCTCGCCGAAACAATAGCTTCCTCGAATCCCGGAGCGGCGAGTTCATTGTACGACAGTTTGCGAACGCCGCTCTGCGTTTGGAATAGTGACGCGGATCGCGAACTGCGCTTAATTTCGATTGGCGCGTGTGTGGATGGAAACAAGCCGGGAGAGTACACTGCTCGCGCAATTGAGGCGTTTGAACCCAACGTTATGTGGGAACGCCATTTTCTGGAAGTGCGCAAAGCTGCCTACGAGGTCACCCACAGTCGGCGGGCGAGCCAGGCGGCGCGCGATTTCGATGATTTCATGCAGCACGAAGCTTTAACCAACGACGCTGCGAGTTTGACCCACGAGATCGAGATTGGCGCTTCGCCACAAGCTCAAACTCCGCGCTGAGTCGGCGTCCAGATGAACTTGTGCATCTGAAGTTGAAAACGGACGTCGAGCTTGTCCTCGAGAATCCATTCCACGATCTGGCGCGGGTCGATCCGGCCGAAGATCGGGGAGAACAACACTGCGCGGCAGCGTTTCGTCAGGTCAAACTTGCGCACTTTGTCACAAGACCATTCGTAATCATCGCGCGAGCCCATCACGAATTTCACTTCATCTCCCTTGGTGAGATGATCGATGTTCGACCAAAGATTCTTGTCCACCTCGCCGCTACCGGGAGTCTTAAAATCCATGATCCGATGGACGCGGGGGTCAACTTTCGAAATGTCGTGTGCGCCGCTCGTCTCGAGCAAAACAGTGTGGCCGGCGTCGCACAAGATCGACATCAGCGGGAGCACGTTCTTTTGGAGAAGCGGTTCGCCGCCGGTGATCTCGACCAGTGGACATTGAAAACTCGCGACTCGATCGACGATTTGTTCAAGCGGAGTTTTCTTGCCTTCGTAAAACGCGTATTCGGTATCGCAATAATTGCAGCGCAAATCGCAGAAGGTGAGCCGGACAAAGACACAGCGCTCGCCCGCCCAGGTGCTCTCGCCTTGGATCGATTGGTAAATCTCGTTGATCGTCAGCGTCTTTTCGTCCATTCGACTCTAGCGTAATTCTATCAGATTATCCGTCCTGATGCACAACCGGATCGATGACTGTTTTGCCCGTCTGTTCTCCGAGAGGCGCAAAGGCTTTATTCCCTACATTTGTGCCGGCGATCCGACTCTAAAGCGCACTGTCGATGTTGCGTTTGCATTGGAAAAATCCGGCGCTGATCTGCTTGAGCTCGGTTTGCCCTTTTCCGATCCGCTTGCTGATGGAATTGTGAATCAGCTCGCGGCGCAACGTGCACTCTCTGCCGGCACTACAGTTCGCGGCGTTTTCGATTGCGTTCGCGAGATTCGACGTCAATCGCAAATCCCAATTGTTCTATACAGCTACCTCAATCCGATCTTTCAATTCGGCGGCGATAAATTTCATCGCGAGGCAGAAGATGCAGGGGTTGATGGATTACTCATTCTCGATCTGCCGCCGGAGGAAGATGGCGGCAAGGCCGCCGCTGGCGGAATTGCAACCGGGAACGTTTTGCACATTCGTTTGGTGGCACCGACGACGCCGGTCGATCGGATTAAAGCGATCACGGAAAGCGCGCAGGGATTTCTTTACTACGTTTCGCGCGAAGGCGTTACTGGCGCGCGAGATTCAATCGCAAGGTCGTTGCCGGAAAAGGTCGCGGAGCTGAGAAAAATTTCAGATCTACCGGTCGCGGTCGGGTTCGGAATTTCAAATCCCGAGCAAGCCCGCGAAGTCGCTCGACACGCCGACGCGGTCGTGGTCGGCAGCGCGATTGTCGATCTTATCGCCAAACATGGCGACAGGCCGGAGCTGATTGAAAAGGTGAGCGCTTTTGCCCGCGACTTAGCGAAAGCGACTCATTAAATTCCGCACTTCTTGGTCGCTTCGGCGAAGTTTGATTTCTTGCGCAGAAGCGAGGAGAGATAAACGTCGACGACCGGAATGTCGTGAATGCGGGTGAGATTGGCCGGCGCTTCGAGTCGCGAGAAAATCGCGTTCGCGATCTTGCTTCGCGGAACTTCCTTTTCACCGTAGCCGTTGGGAATGTTACTCGACCAGAAGCGCACGTACTCGCCATCAGGATGATTCACGGTCCCAAGAAAAATAACCGAGTGGCCGCTTTCGAGTCGACCGACACTCTGGTTCCAAAAGATTTTCATGAAATCGCCGGGCTGCGCCTGCACGAAATCGGTAAAGTTGCGGCCGAGCCCAAGTTCATGAAATAATCGCGCGGTGCCGGGCCCGTTCGCGTTCCAGCGTCCCCAAATGCCTTCGCCATCGTGCTGATCGCGAATAACCAGTTGATTCAACGTGGCAAAATCGAGCTTCAGCTGCCCGCTGTCGCGCAAGGCTTCGATCGTTTTGATGAAGACGATGTAAGTCGCGCCCGAACAGAAGCTCGGGTAGGGAGCCGTCGGAATGACGAAGAATTTCCCGGATTCAAAATGCGCAGCAGATTGCAATTTGATCTTGGCAACGTGCGAGACTGAGTACTTGCCGCCGCTCGGCATCTTCCCCATTTGCTCGAGGATTAGGGAATTGATGTCGGTAGCCGGTGCGCCTTGGGTGATCGCCGTGGCGCACAGGGCGATGATCAGCCTTCGCATGGGCGAGAACTAAACGACAAATTTGGCCTTGGGCAACGTTGTCATTGAGAAAGCCACCGCTACATTAGATCGACATCATGCTGCGATTCACCAAGATGAACGGCGCAGGGAACGATTTCGTCATGATTGATAATCGCGCCGGCGAAGTGCGCCTCCAGCCCGAGCAGATCGTTCGAATTTGCGATCGCCATCGCGGCGTCGGCGCGGACGGGATTCTTTTGCTCGAGAAAGGCTCCAACGGCGCCGATTTTCGGATGCGCTATTACAATCGCGACGGCGGCGAGGTGGAAATGTGTGGGAACGGCGCGCGCTGCTTCGTGCGCTTTGCCAACAAAATCGCCCACGCGCCTGAGAAAATTTCACTTCAAACGCCCGCGGGTTTGATTCGGGGAGAATTGGATGGGGAATCGGTCACGTTGCAAATGAGCGAACCGAAAGATTTGCGGCTCGGCATCGAGGTCATTGCCAACGGCGCAAAAGAGCGCGTGCATTTCATCAACAGCGGCGTGCCTCATGTGGTCGTGCCGGTTTCCCAGGTCGGCGATGTCGATGTTCGCCCGAGAGGCGAAGCGATTCGACGCCACAAGATGTTTTCGCCGGCGGGCGCGAATGTGAATTTTATCGAGAAACGCGGAGACAAGAAAATTCTGGTGCGAACGTACGAGCGCGGGGTCGAAGACGAAACGTTGGCGTGCGGAACCGGTGTTGTTGCCAGTGCGCTGATTTTTGCCGCGACGGAAAAGGTCGACGGACCAATCAGTGTCATCGTTCACAGTGGCAGCGAGCTAGGCGTCGGGTTCAAGAGAGCAGGGGACCGATTCACGAATGTCACGCTCACGGGCCCGGCGGAGTTTGCGTTCGAAGGAACGATAGAAATTTGATCGTTAACAGATGTTTCGCGGCACTTTTACTGCATTAGTCACGCCCTTTCGGAATGGAGATGTCGATCTTGCGGCGTTCGAAAAATCAATCGAGGCCCAAATCGTGGCTGGAATCAGCGGAGTTGTCGCTGTCGGCACCACCGGCGAATCGCCAACGTTGACGCATGAAGAAAAAGAGAAGGTCATTCAGTGCACGATGAAAATCACGAATGGCCATTGCAAGGTTCTCGCGGGAACGGGCACGAATTCGACGCGGGACGCGATTGAAGCGACAAAATTTGCCGAGAAAGCCGGCGTGGATGGCGCATTGCTAGTCGCGCCCTACTACAATAAGCCGAGCCAGGAAGGATTGTTTCGTCACTTCAAAGCGATCGCGGAGGCAACATCGCTGCCGATCATGCTCTATAACATTCCCGGGCGATGCTCAGTCGATATCGGACCGGACACGGTCGTTCGACTGGCGGAATCGTGTGGCAACATCGTTTCAATCAAGGAGGCGAGCGGCAGCGTCGAGCGCGTGGGCGAACTGCGCCGCCGGCTGCCGAGAGAGTTCTCGATCATGAGCGGCGACGATTCATTGACATTGCCGTTAATGGCAGTCGGCGCGGTTGGGATCGTTAGCGTGGCTTCGAATTTATTTCCGGCGGAAGTTTGCGCGCTCGTGCGCGCATGCGAATCGGGCGATTACAAATCGGCGGAAAGTTTGCACCGCAAAATGTTCCCGTTGTTCAAAGATTTGTTCATCGAGCCGAATCCAGTGCCGGTCAAAACCGCGCTCGGCTGGCGAGGGGCAATCTCAGCCGAAGTTCGTCTGCCCCTTTGCGAAATGACGGACGCGAATCAAGCGCGACTGCGCAAGACCCTCGAAGCATTCGAGAAGGCAAAATGAAATCTCCGGTGCGCGTGACGCTGATCGGGGCGCGCGGTCGAATGGGCCAAACGATTGTCGATCTTGCCAGGAACGATCCGAGGATCGACATCGTCGCGCAGTGCGATCTCGGCGATGCGATTGAACCAGCAATCAAGAATTGCGATGTTGCGATCGACTTCAGCAATTCGACCTCAATCGACGAAATCTGCGGCGCAGCATTGCGATATCGCAAACCGCTAGTCATCGGCACGACCGGGCATTCTCCGGAACAGCGCAAGGTGATTGAAAGGGCCGCGAAGTCGTTGCCAATTGTTTTTGCATCGAACTTTAGCGTCGGAGTAAACGCGCTCTTTGCCCTCAGCCGTCGCGCCGCTGAAATCCTCGGCTCCGAATTCGCGCCGCGAATCGTCGAGACACATCACAAGATGAAAAAGGATGCGCCCAGCGGGACGGCGAAGACGCTGGGCGAGATTTTGAAAGAGTCATTGAAGACCGAGATTCCAATTGAATCGATCCGTGAAGGCGACATCGTGGGCGAGCACATGGTCACTTTTGTCGGACCAGGCGAACGTCTCGAGTTAACGCACCGCGCGGGCAGCCGCGAAATTTTCGCGCGCGGCGCGTTGCGTGGAGGACAATGGATTGTTGGAAAGCCAGCTGGGCTTTACTCAATGCAGGAGGTGCTCGGAATTGCGCCGACGAAATGAGGATCGGCATCGCGCTCGGCTCAAATTTGGGCGATCGACTTGCGAATTTGCGGGCAGCGCGAAAGGCGATTGTCGATCTTACCGTTGCCAACGGTTCTATTCTTGTATCGCGGGTTTACGAAAGTGAGGCGGTCGGTTGCGAGCCCGGCGCGGGCAAATTTCTCAATGCGGTTTTGGAAATCGAATACGATGGAGATCCAACGGATCTGTTGCAAGAACTGATTCGAATCGAAGAATCGCTCGGACGGGATCGCAATCATCCTCGCAATGTTTCGCGCAAGATCGACATCGACCTTCTTTACGCTGACGGCTTGAATGTCGGGAACGAGCGGTTGCAGTTGCCGCATCCGCGGCTGCATTTGCGGAAGTTCGTTCTTCAGCCCGTGGCTGACGTCCAGCCGAGTTTAATCTTACCTAACCAAACAAAGACTGTCGGCGAACTGCTCGCGCAGATCGAGGATTCGACTAAAGTGGTCTGTTTCGCGGAGAAGTGGTGATGATGATGGATCTGGTCGGGAAATATCGGGAAATGAAGAGGCGCGGCGAGAAAGTCACCGCGTTGACGGCTTACGATTACCCGACGGCGCGACTGTTGGATGAAAGCGGGATCGACGTCATATTGGTCGGCGATTCGTTAGGCATGGTGGTGCTCGGCTACGAAGACACGACGCTCGTCACACTCGAAGAGATGTTGCATCACACCCGCGCGGTCGCGCGCGGAGTTAAATCCGCGCTCGTAGTCGGCGATATGCCGATCCACACGTTCGAAACACCCGAGCAAGCTGTCGCGACGGCGAAGCAATTTATCGATGCCGGCGCACAAGGAGTGAAGCTTGAGGGCGGCGTCAGTCATGCCGCGCATATCGAAGCGATAACTGATGCCGGGATTCCGTACATGGCCCACATCGGAATGCTGCCACAACACGTGCGCGAGCAGGGCGGTTACAAAGTTAAAGGCAAAACGCAATCGGAAGCCGAAGCGTTGATCGCTGATGCCAAAGCGGTCGAAAAAGCCGGGGCGTTTTCAGTTGTGCTCGAGATTGTGGTCCCGGAGATCGCGAAACAAATCACAAATGCGATTGGTATTCCAACGATTGGGATCGGTTCGGGCGAACAGTGCGACGGTCAGATTTTAGTGACGCACGATCTGATCGGATTGTTTCCGTGGTTCACGCCGAAGTTTGTCTCTCCCGAGGCGCGTGTCGCCGACGAGATTCGCAAGGCGGCGCGTGCTTTCATTGAACGAACCCGCGCGAGCGATTTGTCTAAGCGCTCGGGAGGTTGACAACGATTTGCCGGTAACGGTGTTTAACTAAGGAATGAAAAGCGTAACGACGAGAATCTCCGATTTCGATGACATTGACGATATCGAACGCGAAGCGCTACTGACCGGTAGCCCAGAGCGAAGCTGGATCTGGTTCGGCTTGATCGTATCGCTTTGTCTCCACATCACGCTCTGCATTTATTTTTATCGGACACGGTTTCAGTCGGTCGACGCGGTCTTTACCGATCTACAGCAGCCAATGACGTTTAGGGTCAAAAATGTCGACATGAATCAGATCGACAAAGCGAGCGGCGATCAAACGAACCCGGCGGCGAAACCGAACCCTGACGATACCAAGGAGCAACAGCCAGACGAAAAGAAATCGTTCGACAAACTTCTGCAGGAAATTCAGGCAACGACCGCGATGCCGGACGACATGAGCAACGTTTTGCCGGACAAACCAAAAGTGGATCAGGCAGACGTGACCTCGGTGATGAACGAAATCGAGCGCAGCGCGGCGCAAACTCTTTCTACGAATCCGAACGCGACGCGTGAGCAATCGGTCTTGAACGACAGTTCGGCCTCAGGCCGACCCCAGCCCGCGCTGAGTGGAACCGAGCTGGCCACGAGCACGATCATTAAACGCCCGAATACTTTCACGAGTAAGCTTCCGGGCGACAGCGCCGGCCCGAACAAGAAAGGGGCGCCTGGATTTAGCGATCTCGATCAGTTGCTCGCGCAAAAAGGTCCGCTCGGGTCGGGGACGAAGATCCGAATGCCGGAGGACCAACTTTTTAGTTTCGACAGCGCTGAATTACAACCGGGCGACATTTTGCGAAAACTTGTCGATCTGTTGAAACGCAATCCGAAGGCGACATTTACGATTGAAGGCTACACCGATTCAATCGGCACGTATGAATACAATTTCGACCTAAGCCAGCGCCGCGCCGACAACATGAAGCAATATCTGGTGGAAGCCCTCGGCATTAATCCCTCGCAAATTGATGCCCGTGGCCGGGGATCGACAAAATTTGTGGTCCCGCCGCGCCCGGTCGCTCCAAGTGCGTCTCAAGCCGAATTCGACGCTGAGATCGAACGCGAACGCTCGAACCGGCGCGTCGAGGTCACGATCAATACCAACGCGCAGTAGCTTTTTCGGCTACCAATTTTTTATCCAACGGTCTTGAGGTGTTGGCGTGGGCGATGTTGACGGCGTGGGCGTCGGATCAGCGGTACTCCAGAGATCGAACGTCGGATTGTAACCCATGGGAGTTGCTGGGGTCGGATTTGCCTGTGGATTCGCGGCCGTCGAGTAGCCATAGGGATTTCCGAATGGATCTCGAATAGACTGCACGTTCTGAGTTTGATCGCTGGGGCTCAGCTGA
>QHPY01000132.1 GCA_003219215.1 Verrucomicrobiota bacterium
CATTTTGATGTTGCGCGCGCCTGAGATTCAAACCATCATCAAGCGCGAAGGCGACGACACGCCCGATCAGCCCCAGGAAGCTTATTTCTTCTTCGCTGAATGGATTCACTGTGTCGCGGATGATTCCGAAAACACCCAAGGGACGATGCGGAGTTATTAATGGAACGCGGATGCTCGAGCCGAGCCGTATTTTCTTTGCGTATTCCCTGAATCGGGGAAATCGTTCCTCTGCATCCCAATCAGGAGTATGCTGCGGGTCTCGGCTGTTGATCGCGGCCCACGTCGGCAGTTCTTGCATCGGCAGGTCCGGCATAGGGATTGGGCTCTTGCCCCACAGAAGGTATTCGATTTCCGTGGAGTTCTCCTTCAACACAACGAAGTAAAGGTGGTCGAAGTGCAGAAACTTGCCAATCTCAGACGCGAGAGTTGTAGCCATTTCTTCAGGTTCGCGGCACGCAGCGATCGTCTCGCTGATGCGCACAATCGCCTCGTAGCGGTAGCTGCCTGTTTGAGACTCAACGATCGGCTCTGTACCCATAGCCTTATATTCAGCGCTGAAAGCCCGGGCTTTAATTTACCCCAAATCCTCAGATAGATAGATGACTCACTTCCTCTACAGGTCGCAACAGAGTGCGACAAGCGAGTTCT
Organism: Verrucomicrobiota bacterium; assembly: GCA_003219215.1. GTDB lineage: Bacteria > Verrucomicrobiota > Verrucomicrobiia > Chthoniobacterales > UBA10450 > AV40. The sequence goes on from QHPY01000132.1 coordinate 649, forward strand.
TAAAGGACTCCCGCGGGTTCAGGAAACGGTGTGGACTACGACGCAGCAGAGGCCACCATCCCTGGACCGACCGGCATTGACACACAAAATCCCGGTCACAGCTTACATCGCAAGTACTGATGACTCAAGCCGAGTGAATGTCTCACGTATTGTGCGGCTACCTCTTCAGCACGGCTTCTAACACAATCGACAGCTTCGACCCTTTCAACATTTTTCAAGCTAATCGACTTTCTGCTAACCCCGCGCTTTTCCATCACTTACGTGTGCCGCGACGTTTGGCATGGCTCTTGCCTTGGAGAGGGATGCGGTGCTTCGAATCAATTGTGAGGCGGTCATGTGGAAGTTCACAACTCGCGGCTTCACGCTGGAGGAAGTGTTAATCATGGCTGCAATGAACCTCTTAACCAGCGCTGATACCGCTGCCAAACGCGAGAAACGGGCGTCGCCGAAATGAAAAGGAGATCAAGAATGGACCTTAACTCGATCAAACGAACAATACTGGCGGCTGTATGCGTTCTGGCATTGTCCTCCGTGAACGCAGTGGCACAGGAAATCCGATCAGAAATTAGCCTTCAGGGCACGGGGTTCTTCACAAAAGACGCCGACGGAAATGGGATTCGGCAACACGCGACCGACACCGGTGGATTTCTGGTTGGCTATCGCTACAACTTCAATCGTTGGCTTGCAGCAGAGGCGAACTACGGATATGACCGCAATACGCAGATTTATTTCGGTGGGACGGGAGCTCGCGTAGAGTCCAACATCCACCAGATCACTGGCTCAGCTGTCGTAAAACTGCCGAGCTTTGCCAGGCTCCAGCCGTATGCGTTAGCTGGCGGCGGCGCTCTGGTGTTCGATCCGACCGGGAATGCCGAAGGCAACTTCGCAGGAGCTACGACCGAGACGAGGGGTGCATTCGTTTACGGCGCTGGTGCCGACTACGCTTTCACCAGGCACATCTCGTTACGGGCCGAGTACCGTGGCTATGTATACAAAGCACCAGATTTCAATCTCGCGGGCTTGAATACCGACAGCTGGACGCATATGGCGCAACCGTCAGCCGGCATCGTCTTCCGCTTTTAATCAGCCGCGGCCTAAGGCGTGGTACGGGTGTTCAACCAAACACCCGTGCCACTTCCGCCAAAGAGAAGACCATGCATCTCCAATCTCCCTGCAGAAGACCCGCTTGCCCTTTGTGAGGTAGACCGCGACAACGCCTCTCTCGCCCTTCCCGAAGGAGTGCGAGAGGCGTCGCGGTCACCTCTGAGGGACATCAGAGGGATGGCTTAGCCTAATCGGCGGTCATCCCTTCGGCTTTATGCGTGGGATCTCAAGCGAGCCGTGCAGCGGAAGCTCCCTGAACAGATCAAAGCTTTGACGAGAAAAAGATCTGCGACTCATTCGCGAGCGTCGCTTCATCTTTGGGTGCATAGTTGAACTTAAACATCCCGTCTGTTGACCCATCTCGACACTTTTAACACATTCGACACTTCCATCCCGACAAGCGTCAAAGCAAGCTCTCGAATTCAATCACTTACTCCAATCTGGCATTTGGCAAGGGGCTTGCTTTCTCCATGAGTAATGGCTCGGAAATCACAAATGGAGATTGCGGCTACGCTTCAGGCTGAAAAGGTGTCGCCTGTCCCGCGAAATGCGCGTTCTGTTCTCTTCGTCGCGTTGCGACTCTCCGCGCCTCTCACAAAAAGGAAATCGCGATCATGCGAAGACTAACAATTGTGGCGCTTGTCCTCGGGCTGATCGGCGTTCGTGCCTTCGCGCAGGGCACAGGGCAGCCAACCGGAGCGGTTCAAGGCCAGGTCTTTATTAAGGATGCGGATGGCGGGCGCTCGGTCGTCCCCGCCACGAAGATTACGTTGGACGGTCCAACGCAACTGGAAGCTGAGAGCGACAATGAAGGCAACTTCGCACTCAGCACAGTTCCTGCCGGTTCTTACACAATCACCGCAAACACCCCGGGAATGGCCGCAATGCAAGGCGTGGTGGTTACAGCAGGAGCTGTGTCGCAAGTGCAGTTGGAGATGAAACTCGAAGCGGTCGCTGAATCGACGACTGTAATTGCCAGTGCGAGTTCGGTGGACACAAAAAGTGAACCCTCTGGGACCAACACCATCGGCGAATCCGCAATCCGAAACATGCCCAACATCGATGAGCATTTCCAAAGCCTGCTGCCGCTGATTCCAGGTGTAGTACGCGGCCCGAACGGCCAGATCAATATGAAGGGGGCGCGAGCGTCTCAGAATGGCTCGCTTGTAAACAGCGCAGACGTGACCGACCCAGCCACAGGTACAACAGCGATCAACATTCCGATTGACGTCGTCTCGTCAGTAAAGGTGCTCTCTACTCCTTACGACCCCGAATACGGCAAATTCACCGGCGCAGTTTCAGACGTTGAAACGCGATCTGGAGACTTCAACAAGTTTCGAATGTCAGCGCAGAACCTGTTGCCGCGGCTGCGAAGAGTCGACGGGTCGATCATGGGCCTTGCTGCGTTTACGCCGCGGATAACCGTTTCCGGCCCGCTTGTGAAGGACCGCTTAGCTTTCACCGAATCCGCCGAGTACCGCTATGAGCGAGATCCGGTGGACAGCTTGCCGCCGCTCCAAAGTTATAACCGTTCCGAAGATTTCAACTCCTATACGCAATTTGACCTCAACATCAGCCCAAAGCAAACAGCAACGGCATCGTTCGCGATCTTTCCACAACACATTGACTACTACGGCTTGAACACGTTTACGCCACAACCCAGCACCCCGGACTTAAACGAGCGTGGATATCAGGCAGCTCTGCAGCACCGATACGCAACTGACTCTGGCGATCTCCTGACGTCGCAAGTGAGCTTCAGAAGGTTCGACGCCGACCTGGTGCCTAATAGTGATGCGCCTTACCAACTTCTCGTCGAAACCACCAAAGGTGGGTTTTTCAACCGTCAAGACCGCCAGACAGCACGCACAGAATGGGAAGAACTGTACCGTTCGCATCCGCATCATTTTTTGGGCTCGCACGAATTGGATGCGGGAACAGATTATTCTCACAGCTCGTATGACGGCCGCCAGCAGTTTCTTCCCGCGCAGATCATTGGCGTCACTGGGTACGCGTTAGAACAAATCCAATTCGGCCCGATGTCGGCATTTTCCGTCGACCAAAACGAGATTGGCTGGTTCGTAGGCGACAAGTGGACCATTTCAAATCGCTTGACGCTCGACTTGGGTCTTCGTTTTGATCGTGACTCTGTCACCGATTCGGTAAATACAGCTCCTCGCGCCGGCTTCATCCTCGCGCTGACCGGTGATGGCAAGACCTTGTTAAAGGGCGGAGCCGGATTTTTCTATGATCGCGTTCCTCTCAACATCCCGGCGTTTCCTGATTTGCCGAATCGCACAGTCAGTGAGCTGAACCCAGCAGGCGGAGTTATCAGTTCGACCGCGTACGCCAATGTCATCTCCGATGGGTTGCGCAATCCACGCAGTGAAGTATGGAACGTCGAAGTGGATCGTCAGGTAACGAGCGACTTTCTGATCAGGGTGGCGTATCAGCAGCGCAACACGGTACGCGACTTCTACCTGAATCCTGTGGCGTCAGGAGCAACGGGCATCCTTGGGTTATCGGACTTGGGCAGTGATTTCTACAAGGAGTTTCAAGTCACGGGGCGATATCGCATCCGCCGCAGCACACTGAATGCGTCGTACGTACGCTCGCGCGCCTACGGTGACCTGAACGATTTCAACCAATTCTTTGGGAATGATCCGCAGGCAGTGATTCAGCCGAATCAGCGTGGCCGGCTGAACTTTGACGCCCCAAATCGACTTTTGGTCTGGGGAGAGATCGCCGCTCCGTGGAAATTAACCTTCGCGCCCGTGCTCGATACCCACACCGGCTTTCCGTATTCAACAATCGATCAGTACCGCGAATTTGTTGGACCAAGAAATGAATTGCGGTCCCCGCGATTCGTTTCAACGGATCTGCAAGTCTGGCGCGAAATCCGGCTGCCCATCAAAGAGAAGCACGCGAAGATCGGGTTCGGAGTGTTCAACGTTTTCAATCACCCCAATTACCGCGATGTGCAGAACGATCTAGATAGCAATCGGTTCGGCGAGTTCTTCAACGGTCTGAGCCGGAGTTTCCACGGCAAATTCGTGCTGGAGTTCTGATTATGAAATCGACCATCAAGAATGTTCTTTCCACTCTGGCAATCGCGCTTTGCGTCGTTACGATTTCATCCGCACAAACCAGCGATCCACTTCCATCCGCCGAGGAAGTGGTTGCGAAGATGATGCAGTTCGATGCGCAACAGCAATCTGAACAGACGGGATACACCGCCGTTCGCCATTACGCCGCCGTGAACAAGAAGCGGCATGCCGAAATGCTTGTGCGTGTCTCATGCGATAGCTCGGGCGCCAAAAAGTTCACGATTGTTTCCGAAGAGGGCTCAGGCTCGATTCGCAAACACGTCTTCCACAAGCTCCTGAGTGAAGAAACTGAGGCTTCCCGCCAGGGAACTCGAACCAGCACGCGCCTTATTCCCGACAACTACCAGTTTCAGATGGTGGGACAGGAGATTCTCGAGACTGGACCGGCGTACGTGCTATCGGTCACGCCGAAAACGGCCAACAAGTACCTAATCGACGGCAAGATTTGGGTAAATGCGAACGACTATTCCATCGTTCGGATCGAAGGCCAGCCGGCGAAGAATCCCTCCTTCTGGGTGCGCAGCGTTCACTTTGTTCACACGTATCAGAAAGTAGGTCAATTCTGGTTCGCATCTTCCACCCGTACCACCAGTGGAATCCGGATTTTTGGCGAATCGCAATTAACGATCGACAACTCCGACTACGCCCTGAATCCTCCTGCCGATCGCATGGCGCAAGCCAATGATCAAGGGAGGTTAGTCCGATGAAGAAGGGCCACCTCATTGCGGCCGCCATTTCACTAGTGATGTTCGCCTGGGTGATTGCTCACGTTGGCCTGTCAGCCATGCTTGTACAACTGAAGGCAATGCGCGTTGCTTTGCCGATTGTCCTGGCCCTGAGCGTTCTCCGGCTGTTTCTCCAGAGCATCACCTGGTCGGCGTCGCTCGAGGGCGAACACGTATCGGTCGACACGACGAAGTTGATGGGAGTGCGGCTTGCCTCCCAGTCCATGGGATACCTCACCGTCCTGGGTCCCGTCATTTCTGAGCCGATGAAAATTAAGCTCCTTGGCACTCCAACTGAGCCAACGATTACTGCCACTTTTCTCGACGACGGAGTGTACTGGTTTACTTCGGCGCTGCTTGCAATCTTGGGGATAGTCAGTCTTCCCTTCGTAGCAGTGCATGGCGCACGCCACCACGCAATCCCAGTCCTTCTGTCACTTGCGGGTATGGTCTTTGTAATCGTGCGTCGCAATCCAATCCTTTCCGGTTTGGTACGTGCCCTTGGCAATCATGCCCCTTCCTGGCTTGCACGCGCCGAGAAATTGGAAGCGTCCATTCGAAACTATCGGCTTCATCACCTTGCACTCGTCGGTCGCATGTTCTGGATCGACCTGGTCTGCCAGGTACTGATCGCTTCCGAAGTCGTTGTGGTTTTGTGGTCCCTCGGTCTGCCCATCCACTTTTTCACCATCGTTGCCATTGACGGAGTTACGCGTGCGTTGAAGCTGGTGAGTGGCTGGATTCCCGCGCGGGTCGGGTCCGACGAGGGCGGAGCCATTTCTGCATTCGCTCTGACTGGTTTTTCGCCACTGCTCGGCCTGTCACTCGCGCTGACTCGACGTGTGCGCGATCTGCTGTGGGCGCTGATCGGCATCCTTTGGTTTGTTTGGAATTCTCGTGTAGCAGGTGGTGCAGAAACGGCCTCAACTGGCGCGACTGGAACCATCCTGGAGGAGATTGTCGAGTGCAGGCAGTGATAGCCATTCCAGAAATGTTTGCCCTCGTGCGCAAAGAAAGAGCAGCGGAACTGCTGCTGCGGCCGATTGCGGGTGTTCCGCTTATCATCAGAACGGTGCTCACGGCGGCCCGCGCTGGAGCAAACGACATTCTCTTGACCTGTCCGGCCGCATTAAGCGAGCAGATCATGCAGCAACTGGTGGGGAGCACTGCTCAGTTTGGGATTCATATCAGCGTCGTTCAATTGGCAGATTTCAATCCATTCGCTTCGTCAGGATGGCGGGCGCTAAAACCTCATCTCCAACAGAAATTCCTCTGGGTGCCGTGGAACTGGGTTACGACCAAGCAACTCCTCGCGCACCTGCCCGTTGCGCAGTTCCACTCCGTCAACTGGGCAGAACCCGCCTGCACGACGTTCTATGAGGTGACCCGCGACGATTTCTCTTCTGCCCTCCTCCACCCTGAGGGCGTCGCGGTCACCTCGCCAGAGAGCGCCACGAGTGCTGAACGGTTTCTGGTTGCTCGCTCGGGCAAGGTACTCGATGGCATTCACACATCTTTGAATCGCCGTCTCTGTCGCCCATTCGTAAGAATGCTCTCGCACACTGCGGTGCCTCCGAATGCCGTCACGTTTGGTGGAATTGTTGTCTCCCTTGTTTCGGCCGTCGCTTTTGCGCATGGAGCGTACTGGTGGTCGGTGCTGGGGGCCGTGCTTTTCTATGTCGCTGGACTCTTCGATGAAATGGACGGCATGCTGGCCCGGCTCAAGTTCGCGGAGTCACCACGTGGGACTTATCTCGAAGGCTTTGCCGACGGCCTTAGCTATTTGCTGCTCTTCACGGGCGTCACCGTCGGCATGTATCGGCATTACGGTCGGGCCGCAATCTTCATGGGTGTTGCGCTTCTCATAGGTGCCAGTCTTGCATTGATTACTACCACGTTGCAGCGCAAACGCGCTACCACGCCTGACCGGCCAAATGAATATCTTGGAAATTTCTACCGGTTGCTCGAGAAAGACTCAGGGAACTGGATTTCCCGCGTCGTCCGCCAGGTTCAGGGTTTCCAAAGAAGAGGGATATTAATCCACTACATCGTCCTCTTCACTATTCTTGGGCTCCTGCCCCTCATATTCTTACTCGCAACCGTTGGAGCCCACCTCACCTGGATTTTGACGCTCTATTTCAACCGTAGATTCTTCACTCGGTCTCAGACCGACGTGAAACCGACAGTAAGCAAGTTCAAGGAGGCTCTATGAAAGCGGTGATTTTGGCCGCAGGCAGGGGTACGCGGATTCGCTCCGTCCATGGGAAACGCCCCAAGTGCCTGATCGAAGTCGATAACAGTGCGATTCTGGATCATCAACTCGACGCTTTATCGATAGTTGGAATCAACGAAGTCGCGATTGTTGTCGGATACGAGAAGGAGCAAATCATTGCGCATGTAAATGCCAGAAGACTTCTCACCCAAAGGATTCACTTTATCGACAATCCAGGATTCGCTATCACGAATAACATTTATTCGCTCTGGCTCGCCCTTGATTGGCTGCGCGGTGACAGCTTCATTGTTCTTAATGCCGACGTCATCTTCAATCCTGAAATCCTTGGCCTCGCCGTACGCCCACACGCGCCGATCTCGATGATCGTGGACCCTTTGTGGCGAGATGAGACGATGAAAGTCATCGTCGCCGACGACCAGGTAATAAGGATGAGCAAGAACATCTCACGGGAAGAGTTCAGCGGTACTTATATTGGCATTACGGTTTTTTCCAAGTCCATACAAACCAGATTTTTCCGAAAGATGGAAGATGTGATCGCGGCCGGCCGCGTGAACGAGTTCTTCAATGTCGCCGTGCAGGAACTCGCGAGCGAAGGAGTTTCTGTCGGCTATACGAGCACTGATGGGTTGCCCTGGGCTGAAATCGATGATCCAGTCGACCTGATGTTCGCCCAGCAGAGTGTGTTCCCGCAACTTGCAACAGCGGTAATTTGAACGTGCCAACGAGCGAAATCATTGCCGAGAGCTTCGCGCCTCCCCGGTGGCTTTCCTGGCCGCGCAGTTCCATTCGAATCATCGATTGGAACATCGACCGTGGCCTACAACTTCGGGCAATCATCGATTTTCTTGGCGATACTAACGCGGATGTTTTTATTCTTCAGGAAGTCGACGTTAATGCGCGGCGGACCCATCATCTGAATGTTGCCCAGGAAATCGCCCGAAAGCTGCGGTTGAACTATGTCTTCGGCCGCGAATTTGTGGAGCTGACCCAGGGTTCCAAAAGCAACCCTGCATTCCATGGCCAAGCCACGCTATCGCCATGGAAGATATCGAGGCCGCGCATTATTCATTTTCAGCAGCAATCCGACTTTTGGAAGCCTCGCTGGTACAAGCCCAAACTGCAAACCTTTCAGGAAAGACTTGGGGGCAGAATCGCTCTGTCTGCCGAGATCAGTATCCAAAGCGTCTCAATCATCTGCTACAACCTTCACCTCGAGAGTCGCTCGAATGATGAGCTGCGCCTTGCACAGTTGAACGAGCTCTTACAGGATGCTGGCGGTTGCGATTCGACTCAGCCGATTGTCGTCGCAGGCGACCTTAACCTCAATGCTTCCAAGCCTGCCATAGCAGACTTACTGGCACGTGCCGGATTCCGCGATGTTGTGCCAAGTTCTCGCGTGCCTACCACTCCCGCACGCCATCTGCTCGAAGCCGGTCGCTACATCGACTGGGCTTTTGTACGTGGTCCGGCGCAGGCGGACGGCGGCAAGGTTCACAGGTCCGTCAGAGGTTCTGATCATTACCCAATTTCATTTGAATTGCGTAGTCAAAGCGGAAGAACAAGTCAGCCCAAGGAGTAAGAACATGAAAGCGAAATCAATTCTCATAATCATCCTCATGACCGTCATTCCAATCCTTGCCTCGGCGCAGGCCAAATCAGGAGATGATAGTGCTCCGAGTAATGCTCCGGCCGCTGCCGATTCGCTCCTCCCGGACCCGGGCCCCACAAATGTGCCAGCTGGCCCCGGCTCCCTCGGACCGGAAGAAGTGTTACAGGAGTATCAGACGGTAATGGTGGCCATTACGCAGAACTTCACAGCAAACCTTGCAGGGATCACTGAAGCTGTCCAGGAAGGAAAAATGAGCAGCGAGGAAGGCAAGACCTCAACCGCCGAGCAGTACCTCATTGCCAAGATGCAATTCCAGCTGCTTAGTGCATGGCGCGAGATGGATAAACAGGATCAGCCCAAAGTTGCTGCGCCTGATGATAAAAGCGAGGCTTCTCCGACTGACGACAACCAGATCGTCCTGGTAGAGCTGCCGTTCTCGTCCTTCGAGCTCACTGAGGGAGTGGCCGAACACCTAGGCTTGACACAATCACAGAAGGAAGCGATCCAGCAAGTGATGGGCCGCGAACGCCATAACATGGAACCCTTGTTCGAGCAGCTGCGAAGCGTGAGGCAAAAGCTGTTGGCTCTCGACGTTCAGCACAGCAACAAGAGGGACATCAAGACTCTAGCCGACGCGCAAGCGGCTTTGTTGGCGAAATTCATCGTGGCCAACGCGCGTATGCAGTCTGAAATCTATAAACTTCTCACTCCGCAACAA
>QHPY01000133.1 GCA_003219215.1 Verrucomicrobiota bacterium
GAATGGCGCAAAGATTGTCAGCTCACCGGTATACCTGCAGTCAAATTTCTTCTGCCCTTAAAGCCTGAGCAGTCTTTTACTATTTCTCTTGTGATGGCGAAGGATGCAGGGACCGATGTCGATTTCCACTGCCGCGTCAAAGACCGCATGATAGTTGAGGGGCGCCTTCAAATCAGTTGCGGCGCAGTCTAACATGGCAAACACGACATCATTCGAACCACCCGCCTTTAACCCAAAAGCGCGCGATCCGCGCCTCGCGCATTGGCTTAAAGATTACCGGCCGGAGCTGTTCAGCGAACGCCTCTACCAGAGCGTCTAACTAATGGATCGTTACAGCGTCGATCTGACGATCGAGTTGCTCGACCGATTAAAAGTTATCGATCAACTCGGCGAGTGGCGCTCGGCGTCCGAGCTTTGTCAGTTGCTTTCATTTCAACCACGTTTCAGTTCCGCTTTGGGTTGGCTTTTGGAGCGCCTGATCGAGACCGGTTGCATCGAGATGCGAACCGATCATGACACGCACACGTATCGTCGGCGGCATCCGCCGTGGCGACCTGAGCTTGCGCGCCTGCGGGCAATCGGACTTGATATCGATCGCGCCAATGCGCCGACTTTGGATTTATTAGATCAGGCGGCGAGCTTGTATCCGGGGGTCGCGCGCGGCGAGCAGAGGGGTGAACAAGGTCTCTTTGAACCGCAAGCGATACCGCTATGGCTGAATTATTTTCACAATGATAACGCAACTTACACGGTGAATAACTGGGTGAGTGCGATCCTCGCTGCCGAACGCCTGCCCCCTCGACCGAAGGTGCGAATTTTAGAACTCGGCGCCGGCGCCGGCAGCGCTGCGGAAATCTTATTGCGGTTGTTTGATGAGAGAGCGCTTCTCCCCCGCATCCAACGGTACGTGATCACAGAACCAAACGCCTTTTTTCGGCGGCGCGCTCAGCGTGAATTATCAAGTCGCTATCACGATCTGCCGCTGGAATGGGGTGCGCTTGACATTAATTTGCGATGGGACACTCAAAGCGTCCCCCCCGGCGAATTCGATCTCGTATATGGTGTTAACGTGCTGCACGTCGCTAAAGACTTGTTATTCAGCTTGAATCAAGCGCATGACGCGCTGGCGACCGATGGTTGGTTGGTGATTGGCGAATGCGTGCGCCCGTATCTCAACCAGCCAATTTACCCCGAGCTGATCTTTCGAATCTTAGATAGCTTTACCGACGTGAAGACGGATCCCGAGATTCGACCCAATCCGGGTTTCCTGACCGCCGATCAGTGGCGCCGCGCATTCACCCGCGCTGGTTTCCAACGCGTCGAAATCACGCCACCGATCGAGACCATCCGTGAGGTGTATTCGCATTTTTTCGCCAGCGCCATTTGCGGACAGCGCGCCACCGCAAACAAGATGCAGCTCCAGGCCTGATTATTTTGATGCCGATTCCGGCCGAGCGGCGCGGCTTGCGATCTCGCCCGCCGTGCGCTGGATCAGCTGCCAGACATTCCGCAGATGTTGCTCGGTCGTGAGAATATTTCCCAGACCGATTCGCATGACGGTGCGTCCGCGCAATTTTGTCTGCGTGATGTAGCCGCGGCCCGAAGCATTGATTCGCTCCACTATTTCGCTGTTCAGGATGTCGATCTTATCTTTGTCAGCGGCGACAAAGCGAAAACAGACCACCGGCATGACAACCGGCGCCGCCAACTCGAAGCGCTTGTCGGCCTTAATCCAGTCCACCAGGAGATTCGCCAGTCGGAGATGATCACGGATGCGCGCAGCAATTCCTTCGCGACCAAACGCGCGCCAGACGACCCACGCTTTGAGGGCCCGGAACCGGCGACCAAGTTGGACGCCGTAGTCCATGTAATTAATTTCCGTCTTATCCGGATCGCGCAGATGCACATATTCGGGTGCGAGAGTGAAAAGCCGGCGCAAACGCCCGATGTCGCGCATGTAGAGAGCGCTGAAATCAAGCGGGACAAAGAGCATCTTGTGCGGGTTGACGACTATCGAATCCGCTTCGTTCCAGCCGGCGGTGATGGATTTGCATTCCGGCAGGAGCGCGAGTCCCGCGCCGTAAGCGCCGTCGATGTGCAACCACATTTTGTGTTCGCGGCAAATCTTTGCGATCTCGGGAACCGGATCGACGTTCGCGGTCGATGTTGTGCCCACGGTCGCGACCACCGCGAGCGGTTTAAATTTCTCGGCGACGTCTCTTTCAACCATTGCGCGCAACGCCGCCACCTCCAGACGAAATTCGGCGTCGCTTGGAACGCGTTGCACATTGTCTTCACCAATGCCGAGGGCGATCGCGCCCTTCTCGATCGAGCTGTGGGCCTGATCGGAAGTGTAGATTCGAAATCGCGGCAAATCGCGACCACTCAATCCGAGCTTGCGCGTGTTCGGTGCGATCTGTTCCCGCGCCGTGGCCAGCGCGTGCATGGTGGAGATCGATGCAGTGTCGTAAACAACGCCCGTGAATTCGTTAGGCAATTGCAGCCATTGTCGCAGCCAATCGAGCACGAGCGTTTCGAGCTCGGTCGCGGCCGGCGCAGTTCGCCACGTCATCGCGTTGACGTTGAGCGCGCCGGTGATGATCTCCGCCAAAATGCCGGGATTGGTCGTAGTGCAGCCGAAGTAACTCATAAATTGCGGATGCGCCCAATGAGCGATGCCCGGAACAATTACGCGGTTAATGTCAGGGAAAATTTTTTCGAACGGCGTACCAATCTCCGGGGCATCGCGGTCTAATTGAGAAAGAATTTCTCCCGGTTGCACATTGCGAGAAATCGGGCGTTCGCCAATCTTTTCGCGATAATCCGCAATCCAATCCGCCAGCTCGTGCAGTTGCTTACGGAATTCCGCGATCGGAACATCGCCGAGTTCCTGGAGGTCGCCAGGTTCTTGTCGATCTTTCACTCCTCAGAACGCGAAACCGAAACTGAGGTGAAACGCACCAAAATCTTCACCCGGCGCGCGGTCTGGATTCCATCCATAATCGAGCCGGATCGGACCGATCGGTAATTTATAACGCAAGCCGCCACCGAGCGCGTAACGCATGTCGTCCACACCCGGCTCTTCGGAAGTGGGAAGAAGATCACCGGCGTCAAAGAAGAGTGCGCCCTCCAGCTCGCCGTAAAGCGGAAACGTGTACTCGACATTGAAGACGGTGTAGAATTCGCCGCCAATCGGATTTCCCTTCGGATCATGCGGCCCGAGATCGCGTTCGCCAAAACTTCGCACCGTGGTCGCGCCGCCATTAAAAAAGCGCTCGTCGATCGGCAACGTGGTTGGTTCGTCCGGACCCGAATGGTTCAGCGAATGAACTATCCCCGCGCGCGCGCCGAAAGCGAGCGATGATTGCTGAAACCATCGGTGCAATGGCGGCAGCGTTTGATCCTCGACAACTCCCGGTGTGAGAGACTTCGGACCGAACGGTAAAAAATACGCGATCCGGCCGGTGCCGCGGATGAGTTGGATGTCGCTGCCGAAGGCGCTTGAAGCGACATCGAGCGTGTTGCTAATCAGCAAACCGCGCGGTGCGACCAGCGGGCTTTCACGCAAATCAAGCGTTTGAGTGAAACCGAGGGAATCTACGAGATAGGACTTGCGGCCGAGAAACCGGTCGGCGATCGAAGTTTGCGTGACGTCGACATGACGGGCGGCAAAGACCAGGCCCGCTTCGTATTGTTTTGTGATCTTGCGGCTCAGCTCGACTCGGTCGCCTATTTCGAACTTCGAATAGCCGTCATAAGCGAAAGTGAACGCAGCCAGTCGATTTTTGAAACTAAAGTCAGTATCGAATAAGAACGGATCTTCATAAAGGATTTCGCCTTTGTAGCTGCGTTGAGAAACTTCCACCGACATGGTCAACGGCCGACCGTAGCCAAACAGATCGCGCTCGCGGAATTGTGCACCGATAATTCCGCCCTCGAAGGTCCCGTAACCAACCGACAGACCGAATTCCTTGCTCTTCGCTTCTTCGGCAGAAATGTTTAACAGAAGTGAATCTTCGTCGGCGATCGGCGTCGGCTCAATCTTGAGCACATTGAACAAACCGGTCCGCATCAAGGCGCGGAACCGATCGTCCAAAGCTTCCGGGCTGTAAGTTTTTCCAGCGAGCGAACTGAAACGCTTCTGGACGAAACTCGGACGCAATCGTGTCAGCCCATTCACAAAAACTTCGCCACTGAAGTGATAAAGTTGACCGGGCGAAATCGCGACATCTACCGGGATGCGATCGCTTACTGCGGACTCCGGCTCCGCGGTCGCCTCGACCTTCACTTCATAGTAACCACGCGTTTTGAAATAGGCCTGAAGACGACGCGGGATGTCGGCAACGCGCGCATCGGTAAAAGGTTGTTTTAATAAATCTTCGATCTGCCCGCGGAGAGCGTCCGCGCCGTAAATCGTCTGACCGTGGAACGAAACGTTGCCGAAGAAGTATTGACGGCCTTCATGGATCGGAATTGTCACGTCGACCCGGTTTGCTTCATCGTGAAACGCGTAGCGCGGTTGATCGACAACGGCGTCGAGGAAACCTTCCGCGACATACAAGCGATGCACCAACTCCGCGCCTTCCTGAATATCGGACGCGACGAATGGAAGATGTCGCTGCAGCTTTGAATAACGTTCCCGGGTCGGGCCGACGACAAAATTAAATAACTTGTCGGTGGGTTCACCCGAATTTCCCTCAAAAGTGATCGTGCCGAGATTCATTAGTTGGCCTTCGTTGATCTCGAGCCGCAACCGATCGCGACTCTCGATCTTATAATGAACGCTCGCTTTCGTGTACCCGTGCTTGCGATAAAAAACTTCGACGAAAAACGCCAAATCGTCAGCTCGGGCCGGAGTCAACCCGTAGCGATCGACGGTCGCCAACTGTTCTTTTACCGCCGAACGTAAATCTTTTTCTTTGAACGCCTGCTCACCGCTAAATTCGACGGTGGTCGTGGCCTGCGCGTGTTTCTCCTGCTCTTTGGCAACGGCTTGTTCCTGCTTTTGTTTTTCCTCGGCCCTGGGAACGTCGACCGCCGTCTGCGCCGCCAGCTCGAGGGCGGCCGCCAAGTTGCACAGGAAAAAGAAACGGTAACGGCGCATCACTTAAAACGAATCAGATACTTTACCATACCGCGGTAATCGCCGCCGACGCCGAGATCGCCGAGCAAGACAAACTGGTCGTTGATCTTGAAGCGCGCGATCGCTTGTTGTTGCCCAGTGCGGGGATCGACCGTGCCGACATCCAAATCCAAACGGTCGAAGACCGAACTACTCTGGGTTCCTTGTCCTTTCTTAAAAATTTTTCGGTAGAGCTGCTGCACGAGCAACATGGCGGCGCGTCCAGCGAGGACGTTATTATTTCCGGTTAATTCCTCCCGGGTCGTGCCGGTGGCAAGCAGAGAAATAATTTCCTCCTGGGGCAACGGCGGCTCACTGGTGAAAATGGCCTCCGGCGCAAGCGTTCTTCCATAAATGTAAACGTTGATTGTGTAATCGCGGATCACTGACCGGCCGTGGATGTCGATCTTCGGATTCAACGGGTCGGTCGGATCGAAATAAAGAAAGCCGGACGAAATTTCGAGCCGGCTGAACGGAAGCGTTGCATCCACCTTGTCCAATCGAATCCACCCGTCCAGACCGGGATGCAATCCGCTGCCGGTCAAATGCAGATCGCTGATCGCGCCGCCGTTGGCGAGATTACCGCGAATCAGAAACGGATCCTTGGTCTTGATCGCTACGTCGAATTTCCAATCGCGAAACGGCGGCTGGGGAATGGAAAAGTTCGGACGCGAAACCGGCGGCTGCGGCGCGGGACGTCCAGGCAAGCCGATTGGGATGAGATCGAGATTTTTCAAGAACTGACTGTTCGTCATCGCGACCGTGCCGGTAACGTTAGCGCTATTAAATGGCCCGGCGATTTTGATATCGGCGTCCGCGCGCGCCGTGAGCGCGTCGTTGCGCGCGACCAATGCGCTGTCCGCTTTCAGCTGAAAATCCAGGCTCGGCGTTGTCAATGTCGGAAATGTTACGCCGCCGGTGACTTTGAAATGTCCGCCGGAAAGTTCGCCTCCAAATTGCTCGATCGTGAGCGCGTCCCGCGCAAAATTCAGGCGCGCCTTGAAATTTTGGACCGCCGGCAGCGTTGGGTCGGTCATGCGCGCGACGTTGATGGTCATGTCGCCGCTCCCACTGAAAACCGGACGCGCGATTGTTCCGCGAACATCGACATCAAGCGCAGCGTCGCCGTCCAATTCCTCGACGCCCGGAATAAATTGCCGCATGAAATTCACCGAGCTGCGCGCCAAACGCATCTTCGCGGTCACCGGCGTTTCGTCGGCCATTTTTTTTTCATGCACGATCTTTGGAACATCGAACGGAAAATTAGCAGTCAGCTCGAGCGGTTGAATTTTCGCCTGCTGCAATTTGCCGGAAATCGCCAGCTGCTTGCCCTGCGCTTGCGCAATTAAATCGAAACTCGCCGGCTCGAACTTGGGCAAATTCTCCGCGCGCAGATTGCGCATCTGCACGTCCAGCCGCGCGTTCAAGTCGGCGAGCGTTCCGCTCGCGTCCAATTTCACATTCAACAAACCCGATGCAGCCGGTTTGAGCCCGACGTCCTGAAAAAGTTTCTTGATGTCGAGATTTTCAGATTGAAATACCGCCGCGACTTTTCCGTTCGGCGGAAGCACGGCCGCGTCGGTCCCGAGATTTTTCCAGACGAAAGGAATCGAAACGTAACCGCCGGCGTACTTCGCCTGGCCTTGATCGAGCTCGATTTTACTGATCTCGAGCGTGTCGCCTTTGGCCTGAGCAATCGCTTGGAAATACATTTTTTCACTGCGGAGAAAAATCGTCGGAACATCCAAGCCGTCCGGCGAGTAAGTTGCATCGGCAGTTGCCTGCAACGAGCGCGCACTGCCGTAGCGGCCGTTGTCCAATGCCAGTCTTAATTTCCCGGTTTTAATCTTGGCCGCTTCGCCGTCGCCTTCCCAATCTACGACCAGCGAGCCGGCCAGTTCGTTTTGATTTCCAAAAGTTCGCAGCAATGGCTGCAGTTTCGACAAATCCGAAACGTGCGCGCGAAATTTTCCGCTATAACGATGCCGCCCGCGGAGATCGTAAATCGCGTTCCCGCTGATGAAATCGTTCCCAGTCAGATTAGCGCTGACATCGTTCAGGTAGACGACGTTGTTCCAAACGACGCACTGCGAAGTGAGTTGAGTGAAAACGAGATCGCGCATTCGAAGGTTTGCGCCGAAGATCGACACCTGGCCGTTCGCGACTCCCTTTTTCCACTCGATCTGACCGATGGCTTGGAACGGTCCCGTGATTTTGTCCGGCGACTCCGGCACCCAACAATCCGCCAATTGCGCGGCATTGAACGAGATGTCGATCTTGGCCGGTTGCTCGGCGACATCGCGCAACTCTTTCGGCAACCGATATTCGCCGCTCACTGCGAATTCGTTTTCTTTCCGCCTGACGATCAAACGATCGAACGTGACGAGATCGTTTCTAGCCTGGAGCGATCCTTCCACGGAATCGGCGATGTAATCGCGAAACCGCACCTTCGAAATTGCGACAGTCGCCTGTGAGACAAGATCGCTAAACCAAGGTTTACCCGCCGCGGAGGGCGGTATTTTCTTAGATAGTTTGATCGCGGCATTCAGGTTCTCGCAGCGACCATCTTGAAATTCGATTGATGGTGAAGTGATTGCGAGATCGCCATTCACAATTGAATTCTTGACGCTGATTTTGCCGCTGACTTCCGCGCTGCCACTCAATTTTTGAGAAATCCCCGCCATCACCTGCTCCAAATCCGGCAAGGTTGCCGCCAGCTCCATAGATGCTGGCGCCCGTCCGAGATCGTGAATATCGCGCGGAAGTTCGGTCGATCCGCGCAAATGAAATTCATTTTTGTCCCGTGTGATGTCAGCCGACTGCAACGTCGCGATGCCGCTTTTTGCCGTGACCTGAAACACTCCGCGATCGAACGCCGTTTGCTCTTGATGAAAATCAGCGAGTTCAGCGGCGACACTTCCGTTCCAAGTCACCGGCGAACTGAGCAGACCGCTGAGATCGACATCTAACTTTTCCATCTGGCCGCTCATCCAGCCCTCGGGCAAGGCCGCGAACTTGTTGATCGCATCAACCGGAACATTCACGCCGCGAATGCGAACGCTGGTGTCGAGCGAAGTCTGCGCCTCGTGCAACATGACCGAGCCGGAAATATTTCCAGAG
>QHPY01000134.1 GCA_003219215.1 Verrucomicrobiota bacterium
CTGTCGGAAGATTGCGGATGAAGCACGCAAATGTCGTTGCCATAATCGCGATCCTGCACCTTCTCCCACTTGATCGGGATACTGACTTCCTCTTGCGTGACGGTCTGAAACGCGTCCGTCTTGGCCAATGGAATCCAGAGTCGGGCGTCGCCTTTGATCTCGGGAAGCTTGACTCGATAAACAAACTCGAACTCATCGGAGCCTTTGACGATACCGGGTTTATCAGCGGCCGGACTCGCCAGCGCTCCGAAAAAAACCAGCGCTGGGACAATCAGCGAACGCATAAAGCCGCGAGAGGTTTCTAACCTGAAACTTTTTTCCAGACGCCGCCTTCTTCTTTCCAATTGTAAAGCGGCTTGCCGTTCACCTTATGGACGGACGTTTCGGTGACCTTCATGTCCCCGGGTTTTCCCGACATGAAGAAATCGATGTCGTAGATCGTGCCGTCGGTCGCTTTCATGTCGACGCAGGCAAAATATTTGCCTTCGCCCAGACTGGAGAGCCGGTCGTCATGCACTCTGACCAAATCGAGGGCGAGGTCCTTGCCCTCGTGGTTCACGTGAAACTTCTTGTCGCTAGAGTTTTTGCTCTCGCTGCTGATGTGCTTCTTGATCCCGGTAGAAATCTCCGCCGTGCTGACTCCTTTCCCTTCGCCTTTCTGCGGATGCTCGCCTTTGTTTTTCCCTTCGGTCTTCTTTGGATGCTCCGGATGTTCTTGAGCAAAGTTCGACATCGTGGGAGTGAAGAACAACGCCACTGCTGCTGCGATGATGAATCGTGTAATCATAGGATGGGATTGGATGTTTGGAGTTTAACTGGATGTTCGACGCTTGAACGAGTCCTTTTATTCCCGCTGGATAACGCAGAGGCGCTCATAAAGCCGCGCAATCGTTGAAATCGGGACGCGCAAAATATAGAGCGCTGAAAGGAAAAAGAATGCTGCCGTTAATCGATATGGACCGATCTCTTCATAGCGGCGCGGACTTGGCACAATCTTACTGGCCAGTTGGCGCGTGCGGCCGCGTTGACGCAGCAGCCGATAATACTCGGCGTCCTCGAGCAACGGCACGTTGGGGTAACCACCGACCGCAAAAAAGTCCTCGCGCCGGCAGAAAATACCGTGGTCACCATAGCATCGACCAAACAATTCAACGGCGAGATTTCCCCCGGCGTCGCTGACCCGATAAATCAACTTGCGGCGCTGGAAACGGATTCGAAAACAACCGCCCACGACTTTTCGATCTTGCAACGCTCGCGTGATTTCCTCCAGACAACCGGGTGGCACTTGGCAATCGGCATGAACGAACCAGAACACCTCGCCGCTCGCTGCGTTGGCGCCGGCATTCATCTGCGCCGCACGCCCGCGACCGCTCGTCAGAACGCGGTCGCAAAGCGCGATGGCACGTTCCGATACGGTTTGTGAACCCACGGCGTTAACGAGAATTACTTCCGCAGACGGCGCACGTTCTCGCAAATGCTCGAGAAACGGCCGAAGTCGTTCCCCTTCGTTGAGAACGGGGACTATGATCGAGATCTTCATACTGGCTTTGGCTGTCTCGGCGGATTGCCGCTGTGCGCCTGCCGATGATAAGCTCATCTCCTTCATGTTAACGCCGCATCCAATCCCGTTATGGGACTATATCGGACGTCCGCTCCTCGGCGGCATTTTTCTCGTGTTGCTCTTGTTGCAATGGCAGTTCCCGCTTCGGCGACAGCATTTCAGCGCGTTGCGCCGGCTGGCCCGCAATTTTGTTCTTTCGATTCCCGGATTTGCAATTGTTCGGCTTCTCATGTTGCCAATCCCGTTGGCGATCGCGATGTGGGTGCAAGATCGACATCTTGGTTTGTTGAATTGGCTGGCGCTGCCGCGATGGATTGTAATCATCGCAACCTTTTTGCTCATGGATTACGCCTATTGGTGGTGGCACTGGGCTAATCACATGCTCCCGCTCTTCTGGCGGTTTCATAATGTGCATCACACCGATCTCGATCTCGATGTAAGCACGGCCGCGCGTTTTCATTTTGGCGAAATGCTTTTCTCGGTCGGATTTCTTTCGCTCGCGGTCATTCTCTTCGGCATCGCGCCGATCATGTTGCTCGTTTTCTTCATCACGTTCGAAGCCGCAACGTTATTTCACCATTCCAACTGGCGGCTGCCGATTAACCTCGAGCGCATCTTGAATTTGATCATTGTCACCCCGCGCATGCACGGCATTCATCACTCTATCGTCCAGCGCGAGACCAACTCGAATTGGGGGACAATCTTTTGCTGGTGGGACAAACTTCATCGCACCCTGCGCCGTGATATTCCACAGGACGCCGTCACCATCGGAGTCGCCGCGTATCGCGACGAGAACGAGCTCACGCTAGGTAAACTTTTCGCGTTGCCATTCGGCAGACAGCGCGAGTGGCGCTTACCCACCGGCGAGCAACCCGATCGCGAGCCGCGACCGGCAGATGAACTCGCCGAGTAGCGTCGCTATTAAAAAATATGGTCGAGACAGGCAATTCCAAAGGCGCCATCGGGCGACTCATCGCACTGTTAGTGAGTGTGATCGCGCTCTTCCTCGCGATGAGATTTCTGCCCGTTCAGCAGTGGCTGAAAAGTTTCAACGACTGGGTCGGCCAAATGGGAGTCGTCGGTGTTTTCATTTTCATCGGCGTCTACGTTCTCGCCACGGTCTTGCTCGCTCCCGGATCGATTCTCACCATCGGCGCCGGGTTCGCGTTCGGTCTGTGGAAAGGTTTTCTCGCCGTCTCTGTGGGCGCAACGCTCGGCGCGTCTTTGGCTTTTCTAATCGGCCGCTTCATCGCGCGTGACAAGGTCGAGGCGATCGCGAGACGAAACGAAACCTTTCGTGAGATCGACAACGCCATCGGAGAGGAAGGCGCAAAGTTGATTTTCCTGCTTCGCCTCAGTCCGGTGATCCCGTTCAACTTGAGTAACTATTTCTATGGCCTGACCGCGGTGAGGTTCTGGCCTTATGCGCTGGCGAGTTGGATCGGCATGATGCCCGGCGCCTTTCTTTATGTTTACATTGGCACGTCCGGCAGGGCTGCGGTTTTAGCTGCGGCTGGCGGCGAAGCGATTAAACGCAGCTGGCAATACTGGACTTTTCTTAGCGTCGGTCTTGCCGCCACGATTGCCGTAACATTCTGGGTGACGAAAATCGCGCGGTCCGTGTTGCGCAAAACTGAAGCGGCGTAGAATTGCGGGCTTTTCAGGAATAAAGCAGCCTGCTAAAACTTCGCATCAATATGATCGAACCCCATCGCACTGAAAGCATCGTCCGGGAACGCTACGCCGCCGGAGCAAAAGAACGCGCGGACAAACTTTGTTGTCCGGCCGAGTACGATGACGAGTTGTTGACCGCAATTCCGCAGGAAGTCATCGAGCGCGATTACGGCTGTGGCGATCCGTCACGTTATCTGCGTGAAGGCGAAGTCGTTGTCGATCTTGGCAGCGGCACAGGGAAAATCTGTTTCATCGCGGCGCAGATCGTTGGTCCGAAAGGCAAAGTCCTCGGCGTCGATATGACCGACGAGATGCTCGAAGTCGCGCGACGTAGCGCGCCGATCGTGGCGGAACGAATCGGGTACTCCAACGTCGAGTTTCGCAAAGGACGCATTCAAGATCTCGCGCTCGATCTCGAATTGTTAGATCGACAATTAAAACAAAATCCAATCACGGACGCCGCCTCCTTTCTTGCGGCCGATGAACTTGCCGAAGAGCTGCGCTTTAAACATCCATTGATCGCCACCGACTCAGTGGACGTAGTCGTGTCCAGCTGTGTGCTCAATCTGGTCGAGCCGAAATCCAAGCGGCAGCTCTTCGATGAAATTTTCCGCGTTCTCAAAAAAGGCGGTCGCGCTGTTATCTCCGACATCGTCAGTGATGAAGAAGTGCCGGAGGAGATGCAGAACGATCCCGAGCTTTGGAGCGGCTGCATTTCCGGCGCGCTCACTGAGGAACGCTTTCTCGCTGCGTTCGAGAATGCGGGCTTCTACGGAATTCAAATCTTGAAGCGCGACGCGAAACCGTGGCGCACTGTGCAAGGAATTGAATTTCGCTCCGTCACGATCGAAGCCTTCAAAGGAAAACAGGGCGAATGTTTCGAGCGCAATCAGGCCGTGATTTACCGCGGTCCATTTAAAGAAGTGCTCGACGACGACAACCATCGGATGGAGCGCGGCAAGCGCTATGCTGTTTGCGACAAGACCTACAATCTTTACAAGAAGGCGCCCTATCGCGAATTCTTCGAATTCGTCGATCCGATTGTCGATCTGCCCCTGGCCGAAGCGGAGCCGTTCGATTGTTCGCGCACCGTCTTGCGACATCCCAAAGAAACCAAAGGTCAGGATTACGACGTGACCACGGAAGCAAACAACAAATGTTGTGATGGCGGGAGCTGTTGCTGATGACGAATCGGTTTTCCGATCGACTGGCCGCGGCCGGGCTGCAGTTGCGTCGTGGGCGCCCGGAAATTCTCCAGATCAACGTCGGCAAGCTTTGCAATCTCACCTGCATGCACTGTCACGTGAACGCCGGGCCAAAGCGTAAGGAAATCATGACGCGTGAGACGATCGACCGCATCATCGATTGGCTGACCAAGACCGATATTCCAATTGTCGATCTTACCGGTGGCGCGCCGGAAATGATTCCGGACTTTCGATATTTCGTCGAACGGGTGAAAGCGTTGCGGCCGTCCCGGCACGTGATCGATCGTTGCAATCTCACGATCCTACTCGAGCGCGGTTACGAAGATCTCCCCCAGTTTCTTGCGCGAAAAAGGGTCGAGATCATTGCGTCGATGCCGTGCTACTCGCCAAAGAATGTGAACGCGCAGCGCGGCGAAGGCGTTTTCGAAGGAAGCATCGCGGCGCTCAAACTACTCAATCGATTAGGCTACGGCATGGCCGGCGATTTGCCGTTGCATCTTGTTTACAATCCGGTCGGACCATTTCTGCCGCCGCCACAAGCGGAGTTGGAGGCGGATTTCAAACGCGAACTGTCCGCGCACTTCGGCATCGTGTTTAACAAACTCTACACTATCACCAACCTCCCCATCGCGCGCTTTGCTTCCTATCTCCGGCACAACAACAAGCTCGAGGATTACATGGAGTTGCTGATCAATGCGTTTAATCCAGCCACGATCGAGGGTTTAATGTGCCGCAACACGATTAGTGTCGGTTGGCGCGGCGAAGTTTACGATTGCGATTTTAATCAACAACTCGACATGCAATGGCAAAACGGGAAGTCGCTGTTTTTATGGGACATCGATCCCGCCAAGATCGAAAATCGCGAAATCATGACGGGCGAGCATTGTTTCGGTTGTACCGCCGGCGCGGGCTCGAGTTGTGGCGGCGCACTTGTTGCCTAACTACTCGAGCGGAAATTCGATTCGTTCTTCCGGCTCGCGTGCGACCAAATTGTTGCGCGCGGTGATCCGCGCGCATGTGTTCCACCGCAGCAGCGCGTCGTCGTGGCCGGGCGGGCGAATCGCTTCGGCTTTCTCAAACCAATTCATCGCTTCGCGAAAAAGATCGTAAGCCTGGAACCTGCAATCGGGCGTGTTCTGTCGAAGTTTCGCCTTCGCGCGGCGCTCGGCCACGATTCCAGTGTAATACGCTCGGTCGTAGTCCGATCTCATCCGCGAAAGAAGTTCTTTCGTTTGGGTATCGCTGACCGCGTAACCTTTTTCGAACCGATCGGTCAGGGCTAGCAACAAGGTTATGATCGCCCGTTGGTTTTCGGGATCAGCTTTCAGAATGTCGAGACAGATGCTCTCGGCTTCCCCAGGCTCGTTAAGTAAACGATATCGCTCCGCTTTTTCCAACGCTGCGGGAATTGCTTCTTTCGAAAGTGATTTCAGTTCTGACACGTGATCCGCAATGGTTACACCGGGTCCAATCGTTGTCGATCTTGTCGCCGTTTCAACCAGCGCCAAAACCATCCAAACGGATCGTAAAATTTGTCCACCACCCGTTCTTTCAACGGAATGATTCCATTGTCGGTAATCTCAATGTTCTCCGGGCAAACTTTGGTGCAACACTTCGTGATGTTGCAATAACCGATCCCTTGTGCGTTTCGCAATTCCTCCAATCGATCTTCGGTGTCGAGCGGATGCATCTCGAGAGCCGCCACGTGAATGAGAAAACGCGGCCCGATAAATTTGTTGTGCATCTGATGATCGCGCAGGACATGGCAAACGTCCTGGCAAAGAAAACATTCGATACACTTTCGAAATTCCTGGACGCGATCGATGTCGGCTTGCTGCATCCGCCAGGTGCCGTCGGGCGCGTCCGGTGGGCGCGGTTTAAACGGCTTGATTCTTCGCTTCACCAAAAAATTCCACGACACATCCGTGATCAAATCTTTCACGACCGGAAACGCTTTCATCGGCTCGATCGTTACCAGCCGGTCGAGCGGTAAATCGCTCAAGCGCGCCATGCACATCAGCTTCGGCATCCCGTTCACTTCGGCCGAACACGATCCACATTTGCCAGCCTTGCAATTCCATCGGCACGCCAGGTCATTCGCTTGCGTTCGCTGAATCTGATGGACGGCATCGAGCACGACCATTCCTTCGGAACATTCGGCCGTGTAATCCTGAAACGCACCGCCGCTCGCGTCGCCGCGCCAGATTTTGAACTGAACATTCACGTCACCCATTCTCCTCGACAACTCGCTTCAAATAATCGGGCATTTCCGGAAGCGGTTCCAACCGAATCCGCATCGAACCATCATCCGCTTTCGAAATCATTGTGTTCACTTTCGAAAACTTCTCATCCTTGTTTGGATAATCCTCACGAAACTGGGCGCCGCGACTTTCTTTGCGCTCCAACGCGGCGCGCGTGATCACTTCCGATACGGTCAGCAGATTTTTCAAGTCAAGCGCAGTGTGCCAGCCGGGATTAAACTCGCGATGACCAACAATCCCGGAGCGATTTGCGCGCTCTTTTAATTTCTTCAGTTGCTCGAGCGCGACTTGCATTTCCGACTCAGTGCGCACAATCCCGACCTTATCCTGCATCAATTCTTGTAAATCTTTTTGGATTTCGTACGGATTCTCGTTCCCGCGGTCGCGGGATTCAAACGGCGCCAGGGCTTCACGCGCAATGATGTCGATAGCGTCCGTCCGGCTCGGACTGTCGATCTTGCCTAACGAATTGTCTTTGGCAAAGCGGGCGGCGAACTCGCCGGCGCGTTTTCCGAAAACGAGAAGATCGGAGAGCGAATTTCCGCCGAGCCGATTCGCGCCGTTGATTCCGGCTGCGCATTCGCCAGAGGCGAACAACCCCGGCACACGCGACATTTGGGTGTCGGGATCGACGTGAATCCCGCCCATGATGTAATGCGTGGTCGGTCCGACTTCCATCGGTTGCTCGGTGATGTCGATATCTGCCAGCTGTTTAAACTGATGATACATGCTTGGCAGTTTTCTTTTGATGTACTCGGCGGCGTCCGGAAGTTTTTGTTTGATCCAGGAGATGTCCAGATAAACGCCTCCGTGCGGACTTCCCCTGCCCTCTTTAATTTCGCGCACAATGCAGCGCGCGATGTGATCGCGGGTCAATAGTTCGGGAGGACGCCGCGCATTCTTGTCACCCTGACAATAGCGCCAGCCTTCTTCTTCGTTGTCGGCCGTCTGCGCGCGATAATTTTCCGGAATCTCATCGAACATGAATCGCCGTCCTTCTTGGTTTGTGAGAATGCCGCCCTCGCCGCGCACCCCTTCGGTCACCAAAATTCCCATCACGCTCGGTGGCCAAACCATTCCGGTCGGATGAAACTGCACGAACTCCATGTCGATCAGTTCCGCGCCCGCTTCGTAAGCGAGTGAATGTCCATCGCCGGTATATTCCCAACTGTTACTGGTGATTTTGTAAGCGCGGCCAATTCCGCCGGTTGCGAGCACGATTGCTTTCGCTCGGAAAATTTTGAAGCGGCCGCGTTCGCGTTCGTAGCCAAAGGCGCCAACGGCGCGATCGCCATCTTTCAAGATCGACAGGATCGTGTGTTCCATATGCACGTCGATGCCGCGGTGCACGCCATGATCTTGCAGGGTGCGAATCATCTCCAGACCGGTACGGTCGCCGACATGGGCGAGCCGTGGATATTTGTGGCCGCCAAAATTGCGCTGCAGAATGCGCCCGTCTTCTGTGCGATCGAAAACTGCTCCCCATGCTTCCAGTTCGCGCACGCGGTCCGGCGCTTCTTTCGCGTGCAACTCGGCCATGCGCCACTGATTCACATATTGACCGCCCCGCATCGTGTCGGCGAAATGCACTTTCCAATTGTCGCGCTCGTCCACATTGGCCAGGGCGGCGGCGATCCCACCTTCGGCCATCACGGTGTGCGCTTTGCCAAGTAGTGATTTGCAAACAAGTCCGACCTCGGCACCCGCCGCCGACGCTTCGATCGCCGCGCGTAGTCCCGCGCCGCCGGCGCCGATCACGAGCACATC
>QHPY01000135.1 GCA_003219215.1 Verrucomicrobiota bacterium
CGAGATGCCGAATCCCTTCGCCGTAAAACAAATGCCGGATCGCGCCGACATAATGCCGGCAGGAAGAATTGTTAATACCGTCAGAAAGCCGAATGTCGTAAGTCTCGGGCAACAACTCCACGCCAAAGCGAGAGCTGCAAAGCGCATAAAGTGTTTGTTCGATGCGCCAGAAGTGACCTTTTAAAATTCCCGGTAATCCAAGAAACTCCTCGATCCAGTCCAAGCGCAGTGATTCCTTGTGAATCAGTCCAAGGCCGGTATTAAAACGTTCAATGAAATTGATACCCATCCGGCTCTTCACTTCGGCAGGATCGACAGTATAGGCGCTGGCGATATCTCGGTTCACCGTGTTCAACCGGTAGCCTGGGTCCTCAATCGCGCGGAGCAATTTAGTCGGCTCGCGAAAAAACAGAACGTCGCTATCTAGCAGTAGCATCCGATCGCTTTGAAGATAAAAAGGGAAATCGAAAACTTTCGGCGCGAGATGATTTGTTTTGCGGAACTCCAAAGAGCGCGGAAACGGTGCGAGGCTTGGCAGCACGTCCGCATCCGCTGTTGATTTCGTAATCACGCGCGCGTCCGGGAAATGTTTGGCTAATATTTCGATTTGTTCCGGGGTAAGACTGCCGTCTTCGTGGATGCAAAGTGCGTACCGTTTTTTCGCGACCCGGTAGAATGATTTCAGCGTCCAGATGAGGTTCAGCCAATCCTGGCCAGAGGTAAGGAGATGAATCTCGCAGATCTTGTCTATGGTGCCGGTAACAGGTGGGGTCCGCAAGATGCGCGACCGGATGAGATCGCGATAGTAAGCCACGCGAAGGCCACGCCCAAACTTCTGGCGGAAACGAAGCATTAGAGCGCCTATCGACATAAGGGCTAGTCGCGACTAAGCCAATATGGCTCGGCAGCTTTTGAGAGGACACCGATCACGTTGTTCTCTGGCAATTCGTCGCCAGGTTTGGCGGTTTCGCCATAGAGATTAAAACATTCGTATCCCAATTTGTGTACTGCCGAGTAATACGCTGAGGGATCGGTTTTGATGTAACGAAGAACGATGGGGTGAATTTCGAGTACGAGAACGGAGGGCTTTGGCCCGTTCATCATTCCCTCTAGAACAGGCAACTCATAGCCCTCTACATCCAGAAGCATAAGATCGAGATGATCAATATCGAGACAATCAAGGAGGTTTGGAAGCGAATCGACTTGGACATAGTAAGGATGACTGCCCACATCCCTCAAAACAATGCTGGCCTGGCCCGTGTTCGCCGAAGGCGCTTCGGCCATCGGAATAATCTCGCGGCGGCAGCCAAGCCCACCGCTAACTAGCTTAATATTGCTAGGTAAATTATTGAGCGAAATATTCTGGGACGTGCGTCGTAGTGAAGCCGGTTGTGGCTCAACGCCAATCACACAACCCGATTCACCAACACTCCGAGAACAGAGCATGACGTGCAATCCGAAATTTACTCCGGCCAAAAGAATCTTTTCTCCGGGCTTCACATTTCTTTCGAGGAACGAAAGCGTTAAAGGCTCATACAGCCCTGTGCGGATCAGAGTGTACTCGGATTCATCGCGCGGATGCAAATACATGCGAAAATTCTTGGCGACGGTAAAAATTCCACCGTTGGAGGGAATCAGTTTTCGTTCCAGGAATCGGATGACGCGCAACTTGCTCGGATGATCCGGAGCTTGGAGATAGCGACGGTAAAGACGAAGCGTGAGAGGAATGGTACTCGGTTTCAACGGTTCACGAACTCATGAATCTCACCGGTTTGACCCGTCATATCTTCGATTCATGGCCTTTGCAAAATGCGCGGACGAACCACGTCGCGATACCATGCAACACGCAAGCCGCGTCCGAACTTTTGGCAAAAACTGAGAACAAGCGCGTCGGGCGTCATTAAAGGCAAATCGTTGAAAAAATTAGAGCCCCATTACCGTTCGTAAACGCGTCCTAAAGGGGGGCGCAGCAAGAATCTGCGGGTGGCGCGCGCAAACAAAGACGACACGGGTCCAACGGCGAAGCTTCGATTCATCGCGCTGCATCGAGTTCTCGACTGTGGAGAGAAAGCAATTGTGATAAAACCATTGCGCCTGGAGCTCCCTCCGCCGCTTTGCGGCTAATGGCACGTTCTTGTCCCAAAGCCACCGTTCTACCACTGCTAATTCTTCACCGGCAGTTCGAGTTGCATTAGACGTTTTTTGCATCGGCTGAAACCGAAAACAAGCCGTCGCGTAGTTCAATTCTTGGAAGACCGCGCCGGCGGTCAACATTCTGCACCAATATTCATAATCGAAAGCGATATGAAGGTCTGTGCGAAAATCTCCAACCGTTTCGTAAATGCGGCGACGCCAAAACGATTCTGGTTGTACTATTTGACGCTTGCACCACCAGATATCCCATAAATCCAAGACTTCATCCAAGCTGGATAAGCGCCCCAAATGATCTCCGATTTTTTGTTCGTTCTCGTCGACGAACCAACAGCGACCATAGACGAGATCCGCCTCCGGATGTTGATGAAAATGCAAAGCAACTGCTTCAAATGCTCCGGGCAAGTAGTAATCGTCGCTGTTTATGTAGGCAAGGATAGATCCGGTGCTGCGCCGCATTCCGCGATTAATAACAGCCGGTTGACCACTGTTGGGCTCGGTTGACCAATAGGCCAGATGCGGTTCGTAGCGCCGGATCAGATCCACGCTGCCGTCAGAGCTGCCGTCATCTTGAATAATGTATTCGAGGTTTGGATAGCCTTGGAGCAGCACCGATCGGATCGTAGTTTCAAGATAACGCGCGTAATTGTAGTTGGGCGTGATGATACTAATGCGCGGCCAGTCGGAGCCGTCCGGCATTTTGTCAGGCAGAGGCGCGCTTTCTTCGGTCCACGGCCAGCCGGTTGTTCCTGCGGGTGGCGGGGGCAAATCCGCCAGACGCGCTGCTCCAACTGTCTTCACGAAATCGTAAACCGTTGAGGTTCAAGTGATGGCTTCAAAATCAACGGCTTTCCCTGCCAGGTCGAACACCTCTTCGCAATCAGCGACCGTCGAAAGTCTGTGAGCGACCAGGACTATGGTTAGTTTACCGGAAAGAGAACGCAGAGCTTCAATCAGTCTCGCCTCGGTTTCGGTGTCGAGCGCGCTCGTTGCTTCATCGAGGATAAGGAGCGAAGGCTGATGATAAAGCGCGCGGGCGAGCCCGAGGCGCTGACGCTGGCCACCGGACAGCCGGACGCCGCGTTCGCCAACTTTGCTTTGGAAGCCTTGTGGCAGTTCATGTTCGATGAAGTCCAAAACTTGCGCGGTGGCGCATACTTCCCGGAGCCGATTAACCTCGATTTCAGTGTCCGGAATCCCGAGCGCGATGTTGCGAGTAATGGTGTCGTCGATAAGAAAAATATCCTGTGGAACATAGCCAATGGAAGCCTGCCACGCTGGAATGAGCGCGGGTGTAAGCGGCCTACCGTCGATAAGAATGCGGCCCCCAGTTGGTTGGTGAAGGCCCAGTAGCAGATCGATGAGCGTTGATTTCCCCGAGCCTGTTGGACCGATGAACGCCACCGACGTGTTCTTCTTAATAGTAAGCGACAGCCGATCGAGGATGGGACGTTTCGCCTGCGAGTAGCTGAAACTCACTGCGTCGAGCGTGATCGCGTCGTTCCAGACATACGGTTGCGCTAGCCGGATATTCTGGTTGCCTCGTTCGTCAGAAATGTTGAGATCAGATTCGGCGACGACGAATTCGTCGTATACTTCGTCGAGTGAGTGGCGCATCGAGGTGAGCTCGCTCAGCTGGCCATAAAGCAATTGAAGGGCTGGAAGGAGGCGGTAGCCGGCAAGCGCCATCACACCAAGATTCGGCAGGACATCGGAAAAGCTCCTTCCCTTGGCCGCAAGGACCATCACGATGAGGACGAGTCCGCCAAAAGCTAGAGGCTCAACCAGGTAGCGTGGGCCATTGGCAAATGTCGGCACGCGCGCCGACATCTTGGCCACGATAGCGGAGTGTTTGCCGAAGCGACCGAGAAAATGTTCCTCGGCGCGATGCACTTTGATTGGTTTGATTCCGCCAAGAAGTTGCTGGGCTTCACGGTAGGATCCGCCAGAAGAAAGCCTGAGGCCCTGATTAATCTCCCGCCGCTTTCGCTCAAGTAAGCGGAATACAATCAGATAAAAGCCGCCCAATCCAACGGTTGCTCCCAGCGCGATGAGCGGGTGGACGAAAAATAGAGTTGCGAGCAGCAGGACAGCAGTGAGACCGCGAGCAACGCTGTCGAGCAGAGGCAGCAGGACTCCGTTTACATAATTCGCCACGTCTCCAAGTACCTTCTTGATGAGGTCGGCGGAGTTTCGCACCAGGAAGTAGCCGTAGGGACGGCTGGCAATGCGCCGGAGCAAACGAACGCGAAGCCAATGACCAAAGTTATGCGCGTAACGAGTCCGCGCATACTCGGCGATCAGATTGACGGCGTTGGCAGTGAAAAGCGCGACGATCGCTACTGCGCCAGCCGTGAGAAGTAACTGGCGGTTGTCCA
This sequence comes from Verrucomicrobiota bacterium, assembly GCA_003219215.1. Classification (GTDB taxonomy): domain Bacteria; phylum Verrucomicrobiota; class Verrucomicrobiia; order Chthoniobacterales; family UBA10450; genus AV40. The sequence continues at coordinate 4,530 of QHPY01000135.1, forward strand.
TCGGCGGCAGAAGCTCGAGAAAACGGCGGCCGAACTGCGAATTGCGAATGCGTTCCGGATCGGCGGCGATAGCGAGGAAAGGGAAGATCGAGGTCACGCCAATCACTTGAAAAACACCTTGGGCGAGCGACAGAAAGGAAACTACGGCGAGCTTCTTGCGCCCGTAGGGACGGGCCAGGAAAAGAACGCGCCTGATCAGGTCAAAGGCGTTATGAAGGAATTGAGGCAAGGGAGGGTTGCTATTAATTACGAACCATCATGTTCTTTTCTCGATGGCCGTGCGCTGCTAATTTTCTTTTGTGGAGCTAAGCTCTTATAATAACTCCGATTTCGATCGCGGCGCTCCGGCGTGGAAAGAGGCGCTGTGGATCGCGCTGCGAGTTCTATTTTTCCAAACGGCGATTCCCTGGCCTTCACGATTCCGGGTCGCTCTCCTCCGTTCGTTCGGCGCAAAAATCGGACAAGATGTCGTGATCAGGGCAAACGTAAACATCTCCTTCCCGTGGCGTCTGAGCATCGGCGATCACGTCTGGATCGGCGAAGATGTAGGCATCCTAAGTCTCGCGCCCGTTACCATTGAGTCCAATGTCTGCATCAGCCAGCGCGCCTATCTTTGCACAGGCAGCCACGAATATCTACGACAGGATTTCAAGCTAACCGTCGCCCCGATCACTGTGCGTTCCGGTGCCTGGGTGGCCGCCGCCGCCTTCATCGGTCCAGGGGGTGAAATTGGTGCAGGTTCTGTTGTTTCTGCCGGCAGCGTTGTTTTCGAGAATGTGCCACCCAGAACAATTGTTCGCGGCAATCCCGCTCAAGTCGTAAAGCAAATCTCAGTAAGCCCAGCACCAATCGAAGGTCTGCGCGAGTGAACTCCAAATGGTCTGCGCCAACCGCCGATACCGGCCCGTTAGCTCAGTCCGGAGTCCGACCGACTCGCTGAAGCAAAAAGTTTCCAAGTGCGATCGCGCCCAACCGAGCATCCAAGAAACACTCAAGCGCTTCCGCAAACCCGCAGCCGCGCGTCAGCGGTTACCGTCAGTTTTGTTTGCCGAAGCTTTTTCCTTTTCCGGTGTCTTTTCGTCGGACTTGGCCGACGTTGCTTTTTGGTCTTTGTTCTGGCCATCGCCGGTCTGGGTCGACTTCGAACCTTTTGAATCTTTATCGCCAGACGTGGCGGCTTGTTTCGAACCTTTTGAATCCTTCTCGCTGCCGCTAACCCCTTTTTCGTCCTGCGATTTGGTTTCGGCGCTAGAGTCGAGTCCTTCGTCTAAAAGGCTGCCCTGAAATTTTGGGTCTTTGATAGCCTTGGTCGGCAGTTTTTGCGGGTCTACTTCCTCTTTTTTTTCTCCTTTGCCGAAACGCGGTTTACCTGGAACCAGCGAATTCGCAAGGTCCCTCCCGTCATTCTGGCTCTTGCCAAGAGTTGTCCCGCTAAGAGGCGACTGGCCGCGGGCGAATGGAGAAAAGAGTCCGAACGCGGCCGAAATAAGGATCAATTTGTAAGAGGCCTTCATATGTCCCGCGGAGGATCAGTTATCAGTTACTAGTTAATAGTTATAAGATCAGAGTCAAATCTTCGTCTGCGGTCAGCATCCGATAAACCGATAACGAATAATAATTAACTCTTTCTCCCGATCCAGAAATTTCCGAGCACGAGCACGTCCATTTCGGTGCGGAGGAAGCAGTCGAGCGCTTCTTCAGGATAGCAGACAACCGGTTCGTTTTCGTTAAAAGAAGTGTTGAGCACAAGCGGAATGCCGGTGAGATCCCGGAAATGTTCGATCAGGCGATAATAGCGCGGATTGGTTTCTTTGTGAACCGTTTGCAATCGGCCGGTACCGTCGACATGGATGACGGCCGGGATCATGTCGCTGTATTTTGCGCGGATCTGGAACACTTCCATCATGAACGGGACGTCGTCGTCAGTCTCAAACCATTCGGCCACGGCTTCGCGCAAAATCGACAGGGCAAACGGCCCGAACGATTCGCGCCGTTTAATTTTCGCATTCAAAACGTCTTTGATTCCGGCGTTGCGCGGATCAGCCAGAATGGAACGATTCCCCAACGGGCGCGGCCCCCACTCCATTCGCCCCTGAAACCAACCGACAATTTTTCCGTCCGCAATAGCATGCGCCGTCTTCTTCGAAAGCTCATCTTCGTCGCCGATGTAGGAGATCGTGCAACCTGCGTCCGCGATCTCTTTTCTCTTCCAATCGATCAGCGCAGCGATTTCTTCCTCGGTCGCTTCCGGACCCAAGTAGGCAGAGATCAGAGGACAGAGGTCAGAGGACACATTTACCTGATCGCTGACCGCTGACTGCTGATCGCTGATTTGCGATTGGACGTAGACCGCTACTCCGATAGCGCCGCCGGCGTCGCCAGCCGCGGCCGGACAATACATTTTCTTGAACGGCGTCCGGCGATAAACTTTTCCGTTCGCGACCGAGTTCATCGCGCAACCGCCCGCAAGCGCGAGATTATCGGACGGATGCCGTTCATGCAGCGCCTGAAGCAGGGCGAAGAACGCTTTCTCATAGGTCGCCTGGACCGAACGCGCGATGTCTTTGTGTTTCTGCTCGAGCGGCTCGTCCGGTTGGCGCGGCGGCCCGAGAAGATCGACCAGTGCGCGCCGGTAAAGCGTGCCAACTTCGGGCGCGCAATCCTGCCAGCTACAAGAAACGTTTTCGATGTGGTGGCGAAAAAATTTCAGGTTCAATCGAAAACTGCCGTCGGGTTTGATACGGACGACTTCGCGGAGCGGTTCGAGAAAGTTGGGTTCGCCGTAAGGCGCGAGTGCCATCACTTTATATTCGTCGCCGTACTGCGGGAAACCGAGGAACTGGGTTAGGGCGGAGTAAAAAATGCCTAACGAGTGCGGAAAATAAACGCGATTGCCGATCTTGAGGTCGCTCCCCTGCCCGGATCCAAACGCGGTGCTGGCGAAATCGCCAAAACCGTCGATCGAAATGCAGGCCGCCTCGTTGAATCCGGAAACCAGGTAAGCCGAGGCGAGATGCGCCAGGTGATGTTCGACCTGGTGCACCTCCGCTTTGATTGTTGTTCCGAACCGCGCCCTAAGCTCGCTGCCGTAGGTCGCCTCTAGAGCCTCCTTGATCGACGCGGCGCTGCGGATGTTTTTGATTTTTTGCGCCATCAATTTGGGATGCGGCCAGTGTGTCAGGGCGAATCCGAGCCGGCGCAGATTGTTCGCCCCCGGTTTGTGATTGATCGCGATCTGATCGACATCGCCTAACGAGAGCTTCCCCTCTTCCAAAACGTAATTGATCGCATTGGTGGGCAGGCCGGCCCAATGTTTGATCCGCCGAAAGCGTTCCTCCTCCGCCGCGGCGACGAGTTTGCCATCGACAAACAAGCACGCAGCGGAATCGCCGCGATAAGCGTTGAGGCCGAGGATGTTCATCGAATGAGGTCAGAGATCAGAAGTCACAGTTCAGCAGATGAGAAGCAACGACAGTGCAGACAGCGATCATTTTTCGTTGGTAATGTCAGCCATGCAAATCGACTCCCCGAAAGATCTAAACGTTTATAAAAAGGCCCACGTGCTCGTGACGGAAATCTTTGAATTATCAAAATGTTTTCCTGTAGAGGAAAGGTTTGCACTAACAAGCCAAATTCGTCGATCATCGCGGTCGATCTGCTTGAACCTGAGAGAAGCATGGGCGAAGCGACGGTATGAAGCGCATTTCATCAGTAAGTTGACCGATTGTGATGGCGAAAATGGCGAAACTGACTCATCGCTCGATTTCGGAAGAGATTGCGGTTACATCTCACCGGCCAAGCACGCCGAGTTAGCTTCCCTGTCGGCTGAAATCGGGAAAATGCTTAGCGGAATGATCAAGAAAGCAGGGTCTTTTGCTATCCCGGATCGAACCGCCGCGGATTCTGACCTGTGATGTCAGATCTCTGACTTCTGCCGCGTGCTCCGCAGCGGCGGCATTTCCTGCCGGTAGCGCAGCAAAAGCCACGGCAAGTTGAGCGCCCTCAGATAGCGCGGTCCGAACACGCGTGGCTGACGGAGCAAGCGCAGGAGCCAGCCGAGATAATAGCGATCAGCCCACATCGGAATCGGCGGTTGATCGCCGGTGAGAAACGCGAGCGCGGCCCCGATGCAGTGAATGGCCGGCCGATAATTTAAATGCTCGCGTAAATAGTGTCCAAGCTTCTCCTGCGGTCCGCTGCCAATTCCGATAACAACGTGCCGCGGTTTACGGTTATGGATTTGATCCACCAGGCGGCGATCTTCAACAACCGGGCCGTAGATCGGTGCTACGTAAAAATCATCGCTTGAGAATCGGAAATTGTTTTGGTCAAGCCATCGTCCCGTCGTCCCACGCGCCTTTTCGCTCGGCACTACCCAAAAGACATCATTATGTCTCTCGGCGAAAAATTTATCGCTGAGACAATGAAGATATTTCAAGCCGGAGATACGTGTCAGCTTCCGGCCGCCGAAGAGGCTCCACAGCAAAACCATTGCACCGCTGTCCGGAATGACGACATCCGCGTTTAGCATCGCTTTTCGATATATCTCATCGCGGCGAAGTCGTGCAAAACATGCCCCCGATGGTGCCACCAGAAAACCGCCGGCGGCCGACATCACTTCAACGGCTTCGTCAGCCGTGCCGCTGAAAAAGCGAACGCCGAGGATCTGCTCTGTTGTCACAAATTACAAAGTAGGAAGTAGAAGGTAGAAAAGGTAAGATGTCGATCTTGTGGAGAATCTTGTCACTGCACAAAATGTGCCGGAACGATTGCCATTCGTTAGGCGCTTTTCGATTCACAGAGTCGCCGTATTCGCTTTCCTCGCCGCCCTCTGGCTGATTCTGTGGCGGCAATTAAGCGGCGAATGGTCGGTCAACGATCAGTACAGCTACGGCTGGTTCGTGCCGTTTTTCGCGATCGTGCTTTTCTGGCTGAGATGGGAAGATCGGCCGAAGACACAAGAAGTCAGAGGACAGAGAACAGAGGACAGAAAGAAAAACGCGCTCGCGATCGCTCTCGCGATCGTCGCGCTTTTACTGCTTTTTCCGGTTCGGCTTTTTGAAATTGGAAATCCGGATTGGCGGCCACTGAGTTGGTTGCACGCAATCGCGGTCGTTACCATCACCTTGGCGTTGCTTTGGTCGATCGGCGGCAAACCGTGGCTGCGGCATTTTGCCTTTCCCGTTCTTTTCACGCTCGTCGCGGTGCCATGGGTTTCGCCGCTGGAGGAACCAATCGTCCAGGGTTTGATGCGCGTGGTCGCGGCAATCGCGAGTGAAGTGGTCGCGCTCTTCGGAATTCCCGCGCACCTTGAAGGAAATCTCATTCGCATCCCGGGCGGGCTGGTCGGCGTGAACGAAGCGTGCAGCGGAGTACGCTCGATCTTGCGACGGATCGTGCTCGTTGCCGCCGCCGCCGCAATTGCTTTTGTTGGTAACTGCATCCGCGCGTTTTTTCTCGTTTGGATTGCAGCCGCGCAAAACGTCACGGCCGTGAGTCGCTGGCACGATCTCGCCGGGTACGCGATCGTCGCGCTTGTTTTTTTGGGAACGATGCTCCTTGCGAGCTCGTTCACCAGATCAAAAAAACAGCGCGCGACGAGTAAATTAGAAAGTAAAAAGTATGAAGTAGAAAAAGAAGCAGAGATCGAAGGACACAGATCGGGTTTTCTAATTTCTACTTTTTCCTTTCTACTTTGTGCGCTGACTTGGATTGTGGCTGTCGAAGTCAGCGCCCACGCCTGGTATCGCGCGCACGAACACGATCTCGCGCGAACAACACGATGGGAAGTGCAGTGGCCACAAAACGCCTCCAATTTTCATGAGATAAAAATCGACGACGAGGAGCGGCGTATTTTGCGTTTCGATCGTGGACGCGCTGCAGCCTGGACTTTGTCTGCGTTCAATTCAACGGACGCCGCAAGTTCGGTTGCGAAGCCGTTAACTTGCACGCTCTTTTTTTTCCGATGGAACAGCGGCAAGAACAGCGCGCTCCTGGCAAACTTGCATCGGCCGGACGTTTGTTTGCCGGCAATCGGCTGGAACCAGGCCGGCGATACTGGCGTAAAAAAATATTCAATCACACCGGACCTGTCGTTGCCGTTTCGGCATTTCGAATTTCGGCACGGCGCCGGCGACCAATCGACCCAGCAGGTCGCCCACGCCTTTTATTGTTTGTGGCAAGATGTCGTCTCGCCGGCCGCGGCGAAATCCCAATTGCCGGAGATCGCCACCTCGCCTTCAGGCTGGACGCGCGACGAACGCATCCGCGCCGTCCTCGAAGGCCGGCGCCATCTCGGTCAGCAAGTGATGGAGCTGGTGATCCAAAGTCGCGGCCCGGTCGATGAGCGCGAGATCAACGCGCGATTTGAGTCCAATCTTCCGGGACTCATCCAGCTCGAAAGTAAAAAGTAGGAAGTGGAAATTAGAAAACGCAGATGGAAAAGGATTTGGAAGATAGAACCAAGCGCTTCGGATTAGCGGTCATAAAATATTGTTCGACCTTACCGTGAAAAGCGATTTCATGCTCACCGCCGAAGAGCGGCGTCTCAAACAACTGAAGCGAC
>QHPY01000136.1 GCA_003219215.1 Verrucomicrobiota bacterium
GATAAAAAACGTCCCGGCCGGACCAACGCAAGCGAGCCAGCGATGAGGTCGGAGATTGGCGCACTATGTCAGCCATGAAGCGCAAGGAGCGGGAACGCACCAAGATCTTAATCATGTTGCGGAAACCGACAGCCGACACAAACCAAGATTAGCAGCATCTGGCACAACGAAACATGCTAATTAGTTGCCAGTCGCAAGGCCGACACATTTATCGCGACCGCTCAACGCCGTGGCGTCTCGGTCACAGTGCGAAGAAAGTTTTGAGGCGCCTGAGGAATGTTGCGGTGTATTCCCGTTGTTTGGCAGCCTGATCAGCGCTTGATGTAGCAGCATCTTTGAGAATACCTTCGGTTTCCATTTTCCGTTTCGCCAGCAACTCGCTCAGCTTACGCAAACAATCTGGCGAATCCCGAATCACGTCGGCCATCACGTCCTTGCTGATTTCCATGACATAGCAATCGCCGTCAGCACGCACGGTGGCGCTTCGTTTTTCGCCGGTTAACAATGACATCTCACCGAAGCAATCGCCCGAACGCAACGTCGCCACCGGGATCGTCGATCCATTTTTTGAAACCGACACCTCGGCTAAATGATTGAGCTCCGACTGCTTGACCAGATTGTCGATCTGGCCGTCGGACAAACATTGGAAAAGCGGTTCGCCGCGCAGAATAACGCGGGCTTCCTCGTGGCCCTCTCGTGCTGGCTGAGACCGCCGTTCCAGCTGCAATGTGCGAATGGGATATGGAATATTGATCCGCTGCCGTTTGAGTTCGTACCAAACATTCGTGCGCACCGCGTCGTTGGTCTCATTGAACCGGGCGTGATTGCCCATGTAGTATTTGATCTCGTACGTGACGGCGTGATCGCCGAACTCAACGAGGAAAACTTTCACCGGCGGGCTCGGAAGAACGTTCTTCGCACTTTGTGCGGCGCGGGCGAGCGCATCTTTGACGCGGTTCGGCGGCACATTGTAATCGACGCCGACCCGGATGCGCATGGCGTGGGCTTCGGTCGGGTAATGAAGGTTGATGATCGTGGTGCGAACGATCTCGTTGTTCGGAATATCGAGATAAATGTTGTCGTTCGTACAGAGGCGGGTTGAGCGCCAGTTGATCTCCATCACTTCGGCAAAGCGGTCGCCGACCTGTAACCAGTCGCCCACTTTGTAGGGCCGGTTTATTTGCAACGACATGCCGGCGATGATCCCGCTGAGCAGATTTTGTCCGGCGAGCCCGAGAACGATCGTAGCGGCCCCCGAGGCCGCCAGCAATCCTGTCAGCCACTTGTCAGCGCGATAACCGTACCACAACACGATCAACAGCGTGATCAGGTAGATAAGAAGCGCGACAATTTGCCGGGGAAAATGCGGGATGGGCGTTTGCTTTTTCTTTTCGAAATAGAGATCCCAGACGTAACGATCGACCAACGCGATGACGAAGGCGGCGCCCAAGAGGACGAGCGCAGTTCCAACGTGATTGCGCAGATCGAGAGCGACGCCATACGTCCACAGCGCGGCGTAAGCAGCGAGCGCCAGACAAAAAAGCCGATACAAAACGCCGAGGCGAACGCCGGCGCGCCGCTTCAGAAATCGGCCCACCGTCAGCGCAATAAAAAATGTGCCGACAAAGGCAATCAGGGTGGCGGCAGCTCGCTGCGTATCGAACGGAAGGGCGGACATCGGCTAGTCGAAAGGATAATACTCAGTCGTCCGCGCCCCGACAAGCGTTGTAGGTATCGGCCCTCCCGACGATGTCGATCCTATCCGGTCGCCGCGGCGACACTTGTCCCGCGGCGAGCAAAACTCGCCTACTCGCGCTTTCGTTTCGCGATCTCGTCCAGACGCCGAATGATATCGCTCAGAAGGAGTTCGTTCTTGAGATTCACTTGATAATCGAGGTTCGCCCGCAACCGATCTTTCTCTGCCTGCCGATTCTGCGACATCATGATGATGGGCGCTTGCAACGCGAAGATCATGTTCAGCACCAGATTGAGCAGGACGAATGGGTAGACATCGAATGGCTTGTGCGCGAGGAGCACTGTGTTTGTCACCACCCACACGATAAGAAACGCGATCCCGGTGAAGATGAACTTCCAGCTTCCACCAAACTCCGCGATTTTGTCGGACGCGCGATCCGACAGCGTCATGCGCGCGGCTTCCATCTCGTTGATATTGCGCGAGACACGGTGACGTAAAAGATCGTCCGTGCGGCGCAACCGCCCGGTCAATGCCGTCAGTAATTCCAGCGTCACCCGCGGATCGCTTCTCATGAACGAAAGAAAATCGTCGCGCGTCAATTGAGCCAGGCGCGCATTTTCTGTTGCCGTCGCGTTCGCGGAGCGGCCGTGGCCATCGAGCATCGACATCTCACCGAAAAAATCACCAGGCCCAAGTTCAGCCAGGGTGACGGCGTGGCCGTCCGCGTCTGTGACGCTGATGCGGACTTTGCCGACATCGATTAGATACATGGCGTCGCCGGGATCGCCGTTGCGGAAAATCATCGCCGACTTCGGATAATCGTGAATGGTCAAGTACTCGCCGAGCTCCGCAGTCGCTTTGGAATCAAGCGATGCGAATAGCGGAACTGAGCGTAGATTCGCGGCGTCCATCTGGATTAGAGTTCAACGGAGCAACGATTATATAACGACCGCACCGCGATGGAAGCTAACGTTGTCATGGTAGGGCAGGCGCATCGCCTGCCATCCGAGAACTCGGCAACCGGAGCGGTTGCCCTACAAAATCACCTGCCCGGCGAAATAACCAACCACGCCCAACCGGCTAAAAAACACAAGCCGCCAAGCGGCGTGACCGCGCCCAACCAATCCCGCGCCTGCGGGATCAGCGCCATCACATACAAACTTCCGCTGAAAATAATTATGCCGGTAAAAAGCAACCACCACGCACCGCGATTCGTCGTTCCGTAAAGCGCGAGCACGAACAGTGCGACCGCGTGAATGAAATGATAAAGCACTGCCTTGTTCCAAACATCAGTCAGGCCGTGCGCTTCCAGCGTCGGTTTTAGCCAGTGCGCACCAAACGCACCCAACGCGATCGCCAGAAAACAAAGCGCCGCCGCGATTCGGGGGAATAAGATCGACATCTTGCGACTATCTCGTCGCGATTTAGCGGCCCAGCAACTTTCGCGAGTGTTGCGTTAATCGACGATTTCCAGGCCCATTTGCCGGGCGGTGCCTTCGATGATGCGGAAGGCGGCTTCGTCGTTGCGCGCGTTCAGGTCTTTGCGCTTGGTATTGACGATATCCATCACCTGTTTGCGCGTGACTTTGCCGACCTTTTCTTTGTTCGGTTCTTTTGACCCGGCCGCGATGTTGGCCGCCTTCTTCAACAGAACCGCGGCGGGCGGACTTTTGGTGATGAAGGTAAACGATTTGTCTTTGAAAACCGTGATCACGACCGGAAGAATGTCGCCGGCTTGTTTCTGAGTGGCGGCGTTAAATTCTTTGCAGAACGCCATGATATTGATTCCTCGTGGTCCGAGCGCGGTTCCGACCGGAGGCGCAGGGTTCGCCTGGCCCGCAGGAATCTGCAATTTGATGTGAGCTACAATTTCTTTAGCCATTGGGTTTAGACAGAATGAACAGAATCGACAAATAGGTTCTCTGAAAAGTTTCTGAAATCATTCTGATCATTTTGTTAATTCTGTCAGAAGTTCTTATCCTCTTTCGACTTGCCAGTATTCGAGCTCCACCGGCGTGGCGCGGCCGAAAATGGTGACGGACACGCGTAGTTTGCCGCGCTCCGGATCGATTTCTTCCACGATGCCATTTTGATTTTGGAACGGGCCATCCGCGACCTTGACTGTTTCGCCAACTTCAAAGCTGACTTTCGGTTTCACCTTTTCTTCGCGCTCTTTCATTTGCGCGAGCATGCTGTCCACTTCCGATTGGCGCATCGGAATCGGTTTATCTTTCGTCCCGGCAAAACCGATCACACCCGGTGTCTCGCGAATAAAATACCAGGTGCGCCCAACGAGTTGATTGTTCTCGTCGAGCAAATGCATGTTCACGATCAGGTAGCCGGGAAAAAACTTGCGGGTCGTCTCGCTTTTCTTGCCCTTTTTGATTTCGGAAACGCGCTCGGTCGGAACGAGCACTTCGTAAATCAAATCGCCCATCTCCTCGGTCTTGACGCGCTTGTCGATGTTCTCCTTGACCTTGTTCTCCTGGCCGGAGAGCACGTGCACCACAAACCATTGATCTTTGCCTGCGAGTGTTTGCGCCATAATCAGGTTCGAGCCGGACTGGCGTTATCAATCGCGCTGTCTCGCGCGCCTCTCCTGTCCGTCAATTTAAATTCGATTATCTGTAACATGCCTAGTGTAGCCGGGTAAAATAATGAACCACGTTTACAAGCACAAAATCGAAGAGCGCGACGTAACCGCCGAGCAGCAGCATCGCGATGATCACGACCAGGGTCGAATCAATCAGCTCCTTGTATTTGCGGATGCCTCTCTCCTTTGGATCCCAAGGCCAGGAAGCTTTCTGGAGCTCGACCTTAACTTCGTTGAAAAAGTTTTTCGTTTTCGAAATCATTTGATTACGCAGAAAGGATAAAATCCGAGTAACGCCCGCCGGGAAACTTCATCCTTCATAATTTGTCCTTCGTCCTTCCAAAAACCACGCCAGGAGGGACTCGAACCCCCAACAGGCGGTTTTGGAGACCGCTACTCTACCAATTGAGTTACTGGCGTAGGCTTCGGTAGTTTAGTCCAGAATATCGCTTACGCGACCCGCGCCGACGGTCTTGCCGCCCTCGCGAATGGCGAACCGAATCGTCTTCTCCATGGCGATGGGCGTAATCAGCTCCACCTCGATGGCGATGTTATCGCCCGGCATCACCATTTCGACGCCTTCGGGCAATTTAACTGTGCCAGTAACATCCGTGGTACGGAAATAAAATTGCGGCCGATAATTGGTGAAGAACGGCGTGTGACGGCCGCCTTCCTCCTTGCTCAGCACGTAAACTTCCGCCTTGAATTTCTTGTGCGGCGTAATCGAGCCGGGCTTGGCGATAACCTGACCCCGCTCGACGTCTTCCTTCTTCACGCCACGCAGCAGGATACCGACGTTGTCGCCGGCGCGCGCTTCATCGAGAAGTTTGCGGAACATTTCGATATCGGTCGCCACTGTCTTGGTGGTCGGCCTGATCCCGACGATTTCGACTTCCTCCATTTTTTTGAGCACACCACGGTCGACACGGCCGGTCGCGACGGTGCCGCGCCCTTCAATGTTGAACACGTCCTCGACCGCCATCATGAACGGCTGATCGATCGGGCGCTCCGGCACCGGAATGTAATCATCGATCGCGGCGACGAGCGCGAGAACCTGCTTCTCCGCTTCGGCGTCGCCGTTCAGCGCCTTGAGCGCGCTGCCTTTGACGATCGGGATTTTGTCTCCCGGAAATTCGTATTGCGTGAGTAGATCGCGTACTTCCATCTCAACGAGGTCGAGAAGTTCGGGATCATCGACCATGTCGACCTTGTTCAGGAAGACAACGATCGACGGCACACCGACCTGACGCGCGAGCAGAATGTGCTCACGGGTCTGCGGCATCGGGCCGTCCGCTGCACTCACGACCAGAATAGCGCCGTCCATTTGGGCCGCGCCAGTGATCATGTTCTTGACGTAGTCCGCGTGACCGGGGCAATCGACGTGGGCATAATGGCGCTTATCGCTCGAATACTCCACGTGCGCGGTGTTAATCGTGATGCCGCGCTCTTTCTCTTCGGGAGCGTTATCGATTGATTCGTAAGCACGCACTTCGGCCATGCCTTTTTTGGCGAGCACGCTCGTAATGGCGGCCGTGAGCGTAGTCTTGCCGTGATCCACGTGACCGATCGTGCCGACGTTCAAGTGCGGCTTGTCGCGTTTAAATGCTTCCTTTGCCATATCAATTCTCCTGTCGTGTTAGTAAACTAAACTGCGTCTTTCTTAAAACCGTCGTCCCTGTCGTGAGCCCAAACTGGAGCCCATGACCGGGATTGAACCGGTGACCTCGTCCTTACCAAGGACGTGCTCTACCAACTGAGCTACATGGGCCGGTTTGCCTCCCGCGTGTAGAACTAAAAGTCCCAAAGCCGCGTCAAATTGCTACGACCATGGGACCGCCTCGTTCTCGCAAAAAGCGTCCGAAACGCTAACCACGCCCCCACCGGTGTCAAAGCAATTTTGTGGGGCTAAAACCGCCCCTTTTACCGGATTCTGGAGCTGCTTATTTCCTCCGGTTTTCCACGGGTCATTAATCGAACCACCACCGCGATGATCACCAAGATGACGACCGCAAAGAAAATCTTCGCTGGCGTGAAAATACTGGTTCCCGGAGTTGGGGTCGGCGTCGCCGGAGGCGCATTTTTTGCCGCCAACTGGGCTTGGGCATACTGCATCCGCTGAACGGTGTCGTAATCGTCCGGTTTTATTTTCAGCGCTGCCTGATAATCAGCGATCGCCTTTTCGTAATCCATCATCGCGGCATAGGTTGCTCCGCGCTTCACCAGCGCGTCCTCGTTCGCCGGGTTTTTCTGCAGAAGCGCCCCGTAATCCTCTATTGCCGCTGGAAAATTTTTCAGGTTTCGGTTCGCCCAGGCGCGCCGATCATAACTTTGCGGGTCGTCCGGATCTTTTTGGATCGCTGCGGTAAAATCAGCGACCGCTTTGTCCCATTGCGACAATCCAACGTAGGCGAAACCTCGAAACTTCAGCGCGAGTGGATCCTCCGGTTTCAGCTCCAATGCTTTGTTCGCATCGGCCAACGCCGCGTCATATTGCCGCGCTAAATCCTCCGTCTGCGCGCGCTCGACGTATCCGGTAGTTTCCTTAGGCGCGAGTTCAATCTCTTTGGAAAAATCGGCTAGTGCCGAGCTGTATCTCGCTCCAGCCGCACCACCATCGCCGGCTGCTTCGGCCGCTCTTCCCGCCGCGCGATACGCAGTGCCGCGATCGCGATAAGCGATCGGATCGTCCGGTGCCGCTTGGACTGCCTTGTCAAACTCTTGGATTGCTTCAGCGAATTGCTTTGCGTCAAACAGCTCTATTCCCTTTCGACGGTGCGCATCGGCGTCTCCCCCGCCGCCGCGCTTCTTCCCATTGGTTACCGGCGCCGCAAAAAAGAGCGCTGACAATAAAATCGATAAAGTGAATGTGGTTCGAATCTTCATGTTCTCCTCCGCACCCCAATTTTTGAGCGATTAATGCCGCGCAAGCGAGCAAATTAAACTGCGAAATCACAGCACCATGCCACAATCAGCCGCATGGAGCGAAACACCCGGCAACTCTCCCGAGGTTACGCCGCACTCTTCGCCAGCATTGCGATTTGGTCGATGCCTTCGCTCTTTCAATTTTACCTCGTCCGCTACTACGAGCCGTTCGCGCAAAATTTCTACCGTTACTCCGTCGCCTGCCTCGCCATTGCCCCATTCGTTTTCTACCGCGTGCGTCGTGGCGGCCCCAAGATCGACCTCCATGCGCTCGGCGTTTGCCTGATTCCGTGTATTCCCAATGTCATCCATCAAATCACACAGGTCGTTTCGTTGTTTTACATGGGACCCGGCGTGTACGCGATTTTCAATCGCTCATCCGTAATTTTCACCGCCCTGCTCGCGCTCGCATTTTTTCCTGAGGAGCGCCACATCGTTCGCCAATGGCAATTTCAACTTGGAACGCTGCTTGGATTGCTCGGCGCGTTCGGCGTGATCTGGTTTCAATCGAACGGGCAAGAACCCGCCCTGAGCGCAAGTCGAATGGGTCGACATATTGCTTGGCCCGGGTTGCTCATCGCCTTCACCGCCACATTTTGCTGGGCGCTTTACGCCGTCCTCGTGAAACGTCCTTCCGCCCAACTGGGCGCGATTCGCAGTTTCGGCGTGATCAGTTTCATTACCTCCGCGCTTTCATTCCCGCTGACCTTGCTCTTCGGCAGAATCGACGCCCCTCTTCATGCCGGTACACATGTAAATCTCATTCTCATCGTCTCCGCCATTACCTGCATCACCATGGCGCACGTTTTGTATTACGTTGCGATCCAGGAAGTCGGCGTCGCGCTCGCGCAAACACTCCAACTCCTCTGCCCGCTCGGCGCGCTGGCGCTCTCCACTTGGATTTTCCACGAACGCCTCACCTCCGCCCAATTAATCAGCGCCGCCATCTTGTTAATCGGCGCATTCCTCGCCATGCGCACCAAACCCGCAGCCGTCGTCGAGACCGCAGAAAATATCTAGGATTTTTTCAACGCCTGCGCCTTGCGCACCAATTCGATAAATCCCGCGCGATAACCGTTCGCGTCGCTTCCTTTTCCTTCCTGCGCCCATTCCAGCACCGTCCCGAATGTTCCGTTCCCTTTATGCTCGGAATCACGCAAAAGCATTCCAAATTCCGCGACCGCGGCCGCAAACTTGAAGTCCGGGGACGTGCTCGCAAATGCCGCATTCGAGTCAAGCACCGGCCGCTCAATTAGCTGGCTCTTATCTTCATCCGGCTTTTTGTAACGCAACTTCACCGTCAGCATTTCATCA
>QHPY01000137.1 GCA_003219215.1 Verrucomicrobiota bacterium
ATATTTCTCGGCGGCGGCATAATTTTTCTCATTGTAATACTCAATACCCATCCACTCGAGGATTTCGGCGGGGATCGTTCCGGCGGCGTTGGCCGCGAGAAAACCATCGACCTCTCGCGTGACTGCGGCGCGATCGTGCAAACCGAAGTAGGATGAGATGATGCGCATGGTCGCGGGGACGTAATAGTGATCCTTGTCGATCTGACGGGCCGTGTTCAGCTCGGCGAGCGCGGTTTTGTAATCTTTCATCTCAAACGCGGACTTGCCGATGTAGTAATGCGCCATCGACGCGGCCGGGCTTTTCGGAAATTCTTTCAAGAGCTGACGAAACGTTTCGCTCATCCCCTTTGGATTTTGCTGCTGACCAAGAATGAGCGCTTTGTGTTGCAATGCCTCTTCGCGGTCGCGCGCTCCGGGATATTTCGCCAGCACGGCATTCCAATCGGAGAGAGCCGCGTCATAATTCTTGTCGTTCTCGTATGTTTCGGCCCGCCTGGAAAAGGCCCCGGGGGCGAGCGGATTGTCCGGAAAAGCTTGAACGAAAAACCCGAACGCTTCGACGATCCCCGCGACGTCTTTCATTTGCAGATAACAGGAACCGAGTTGATACGCCGCCTCAGCCCGCAGTTTCGGCGAGAGCTGCGAAGCGCGCAGTTCGGAAAAGATCGGCGCAGCGCGCGGATAATTTTGTTGCTTATAAAGCGCCTCGGCTTTGAACAGTTTCGCCTGATCGGCCCGTTCGACCGGAGGATTGGTAGCCAGAAATTGATCGACCTCCGGCGGCAGCGTGGAGGGATCCGAATTATAAATGTTAATGAGACGCTCGAACGCCGCATCTTTCGCTTCTTCGCGATTTGGATGTTTGTCGATGATTTCGCGATAAAGCGTTTCCGCTTCCTTGGCGTGTCCGAGCTGACGCTGGCTGTTCGCCGCGAGCAACATTACTTCCGCGCGCATTTCTTCCGGAAGTTGTTGCTGCGTTTTTTTGTAATCGCTCAGGAGCTGCCCGAATTGACCCGTCTGATATTGCACTTTCACGACGCCAAGCTGAGCCAGTGGATGCCAGCGGCCCGCCTCGGGCAGCGACCGGCCCTTTTGAAACAACGCCATCGCCTTATCAGCCATGCCCTTGTCGATCTTGCCCCTGTCAGATTGCAGAAGATCCAACGCGATCAGACCGGCGCGCACAGTTGTTTCGGCTTTCAATGCCGGTTTCTGTGTTTCATTCGAAAGCGCCTCGTATTGTTTCAACGCGTCTGCTTTTCGTCCGCGGGCGAGCGCAATCCGGGCCGCGGTTTCGCGCGCATCCTCGCGATATGGATTCGGATTTTTCGCTTCAGCGACCTGCTGATAAATGTCGCAGGCTTCGTCCTTGTGATCGAGCGCTTCGAGACAACGCGCTTCGAAATAATGCGCGGAAAGCGCAACTGCGGCGTCTTTTGATTTCGTGGCGGAGCGATGAAAAAGGGGCAGCGCGGTCGCGTAATCTTTTTGGGTGAACGCCATCTCCGCTAGCGCATAAGCGGCAGGTCCGGCGAACTCGCTCTCCCCATAATCGTTCAACACTCTCTGAAAATTTGTCCGCGCGGTGGACGATTTATTGAGATTGCGATAACACTCGCCTAACGAGAAATAGGCGTTCGGACGACCCGACGCCCCCGGATAATCATCCAGATATTTTTGATACTCGGGAATGGCGAGATCGTAGAGTTTTCGGGTGAAGAGCGCATTGGCGTACTCGAGTTGGCGTTTTTCGGGTTGTTCCGTCTCCGCCGCAGGCGCTCGCTCGGGTGTTTCGTCAACCGGCAACGCGCGCGGCACCGGTGGCTGAGGCGGCAGACCGGGAGGCGGTTGGGCGAGAGCTAGATCGACAAGCCAAAACAGCATCGCCAGTCCGAGAAGACCGGCCACGCCGCGCGCATTTTTCATTTTGCGGTCGCGAAAGCGACGTTGGTTATTCCCGCTTCGGTACAGATGTTCAGCACGCCGATGATATTTTTGTAAGCGCCCGCTTCATCGCCGCGAATAATCACTGCTTGTTCGGAATTAAGTTGGACAAGGCTCTTGAGCAGGTCGGTTAGCTCCGCGCCGGTGAGCGTTCGTCTATTTACGACGACGTTGCCGTCTGCTCTCACGTTGACGACAACGTCGCCGATTGGGGCGCTCTTTTCCTTGGCGGACGACGCTTTCGGCACTTTCACGTCGAGCTCGTTTTCGTTTCGTGCCGCGTTCCAGGTCAGAAGAAAGAAAATCAGGAGAAGCAACAGCACGTCGACCAGCGGCGCGAGTTGAATGCCGGGATGTTGCAGCGGCGCGTGACTACGCAAATTCATGAAGGGAAGATGTCGATCTTGCGAAGGGTGCTGCGGTTATAATTCGTCTTCAATAAGCACGGGGGTAC
Organism: Verrucomicrobiota bacterium; assembly: GCA_003219215.1. Lineage (GTDB taxonomy): Bacteria > Verrucomicrobiota > Verrucomicrobiia > Chthoniobacterales > UBA10450 > AV40. The sequence continues at coordinate 2,402 of QHPY01000137.1, forward strand.
GCTCCGTCCGGCTGCCGTATTGAAGCGAGAGCAAAGCCAGCACGTGCGTGGTAGCAGATTCCAATTCGGAGATAAGTTTTTGCGCTTTGCCGCGAAACAAGGCGTAAGCCATCATCGCCGGAATTCCTATCGCGAGTCCGGCGCAGGTATTGACCAACGCTTCGCTGATTCCTTTCGACAACAAAACATAACGGGCCGTCCCTAAGTCGGCGCCGAGCGCGCCGAACGAGCGAATGATTCCAAGAACTGTGCCGAGCAATCCGAGGAGAGGAGCAATCATTCCGATATCAGCCAGATAAGTCACGCGGTTGTTCAAGCTTGCGGCCACGCGCGTTCCCTCCGTCTCCGCGATCTCGCGCACCTGTTGGAGATCGGCGTTCGGATTCTTAGTCGTAAAATCGAGCATCCTTTGGACGACACGCGCAATCGCCTCGCCATGCCGATTCGAAACCGCGAGCAGCCCGAAATAATCACGTTTTCGTAACAGTGCGTCCGCCGTGGCCATGTAGCCGCTCGAGACCACCGCGCCGCGGCGAATCGTCATCGTGTAAACGATCACGAGCATGACAAAGAAGACTGAGAGCGCGAAAAGCACGATCATCACCGGGCCGGCGGCGATCAGCGTTTCCATGATTGTCTTGGAATGAATGTCGGGGACCAATGATGGTGTGGCAGCAGGCGCCGCGGCCGGCGGTGGGGTGGCGCTCGGCGTCACGGTTTGCGCGAATAATGGAATTCCGATCGCGAGAGCGATCAGCGAGAGCAAAATCTTCATGCCAAAAGTGCTCTAATCATAGACGCCGCCGGGACGGATGCAAATAGACGGCTGCGGGTTAAACCGCGTTCAAACAGTGGAGTTGCTCAAGCGAATCGGTCTCCTTCGATCCGGCGGCGGACACGAAAAACGTGGGCCGGCTGAATTTCGGGGTCGAGCTCTACATAATTGCGGCGACCGTGCCAGATGTAGCGCGCCTCGCCCAAGAGATCGTGCACCTGATAAGCGTCGCCCTCCATCGTGCCAAATTGCTCGATTGGAACCTCGACAAACGAATGTTGCTTGCGGTGCGGGTCGAGATTCACCACAACCAAAATGATATTGTCGCGCGCCGCGGTCATTTTCCCGTAACAAAGAATCGCGTTGTTGTCGGCGCGATAGAAACGCAGGTTATCGTGAAAATGGAGCGCGCGATTCGTCCGCCGGATTTCGTTCAAGCGCGTGATCCAATCTTTAATGTTACCGGGCGCGTCCCAATCGCGTTCTTTAAATTGGTATTTTTCGGAATCGAGATATTCCTCGCGCCCGGGCAACGCTTCGTTCTCGCAAAGCTCGTATCCGCTGTAGATGCCGTAGAGAGGTAAGAGCGTCGCGGCCAGCACAGCGCGAATGATAAAGGCGGGGCGCCCTCCATCCTGCAAGAAAAACGGCAAAATGTCCGGGGTGTTCGGCCACAAGTTCCCGCGAAAATATTCGGGCATGTCTGTCTGCGTTAGTTCGGTCAAATATTCCGTCAGCTCCTGCTTCGTATTTCGCCAGGTGAAGTAGGTGTAACTTTGACCAAATCCGGCTTTGGCCAGCTCTTTCATCATCTTCGGCCGGGTGAACGCTTCAGCGAGAAAGATCGTGTCCGGATATTTTTCGCGCACACGTGTGATCAAGTATTCCCAAAATGCGACCGGCTTAGTGTGAGGGTTATCGACCCGAAACGTGCGCACGCCGTGCTCAGCCCAGAAAAGAACGATGCTGACCATTTCCGCCCAAAGCTCGGCCCATTTTTCGCACCGAAAATTAAGCGGAAAAATGTCCTCGTATTTTTTGGGGGGATTCTCGGCGAATTTGATCGAACCGTCCGGTCGCTGATAGAACCAATCCGGATGTTCGCGAACGTACGGATGGTCCGGTGAACAATTGATGGCGAAATCGAGCGCAATCTCCATTCCGCGCTTTCGTACTTCACCTTGGAGCCAATCGAAATCCTCCAGAGAACCGAGCGCCGGTTCGATTGCTTTGTGACCACCGGCTTCGCTTCCGATCGCCCACGGCACGCCGGGATCGCCCGGCTCAGCAGTGACGGAATTGTTTCGCCCCTTGCGATTGGTGTGGCCGATCGGATGAATCGGTGGAAAATAAATCACGTTGAAGCCCATCGCCCGCGCGTCATCGACTCGCGGCAAGCAATCGCGAAAGGTCGATCCACGATCGCCGCGGCCTTCAGCCGAGCGCGGAAAAAATTCGTACCAAGCAGCGATTTGTGCCGTTTCGCGCTCCACAATCACGCGCGGCGGCGGCACGTATTGCGTCGCCCACGATCGGTCGGGATAAGTCGCCATCAAAACTTCGAGTTCTCCGGAATGAACAATGTTATTAATTTGGGCGTTGTCTGCGCTGAGAACGCATTCTGACAATTCGCAGAGCCGGGTTGAGTCCTCCGCGACATGTGCGCGCTTTCCCGCCGAATTAATCAGGACCGCGCCTTCAAGCGCTTCAGCAGTAAGATCGGAAATGCCGGCTTCGAATTTTTTCGTGAACTCATCCCGCCAGCTCCGAAAAGTGTCCGTCCAGGCTTCGACCGTGTACTCGTAAACGCCGGCTGCATTCAGGGAACAAATCCCGCGCCAGCGGTCATTGTCGACAAAACTCATCGCGGTCTCATGCCAGCGAGGTTCCCCAACAAGGCGCCACTTTAAAGCCGCGGCAACGACGTCATGTCCGTCTTTGAAAACGTCTGCTTCGACGGCGAGATCATCTCCAGCAATCCGCTTGACCGGATAGCGTCCGCCGTTAATCAACGGCCGCAGATTCTCGATCACCGCGGTGGGAAAGGCCCGAGCCATGGGCCTTCAATCAACTGAAATTAATTGGATGCGAAAGAAGAAATCGCGCCACGGAAGATTAATCCGCCACCGGACGGATTCGCTGTGGCGAACAATTGATCAGGCGGCGAAATAAAATGCGCACTGGTAGAGTCCGCTGGTGCGCGTCTCCTCACGACGGACGCTCGTTCCGAGAACAGCTTCAAACATGTCCTGCTCGAGACGTCCGATGATCGGATATTTTTCGAGCAAATTAAAAATGGGTGAATGGCACTCGAGGATTTGGGGACCCTCTTTTTCAGAAGGGAGAAATTGGGCCATGTAACCTTCGCTATCGCGCACTTTCACCAGCCATTTTGCGCGTTCGACGACGTTATCCGCTTTGGCTTTTGCCTTTAGCTCCGCCGTCCGCTTTTCAAACACATTGTAAAGAAGCTTTTCCGGTCCGTTCGCTCCGTAGATGTCGCGAACCGATTTGAGCAATTCGAGAGTAAACTGATTGCTATCGACCGGAAACAGATCATGACTGCGGCGGGTCAGCCGATAAACCATTTCCGGCCGCCCCATTTTCTGCGGGCGTCGCCAGGTGTCGAGATAGCCATCGCGCTGGAGGGTGAGGCAATGTTGCTTGATCCCCATGTAACTCATCCCCATTTTTTCGACGAGCTCGTTGACCGACATTCCTTTGGTTCGCTTGAGTGAATTGACAATTTCCAGCCGCTGGGTGCGGCCGATCTCGGCGAGCAATCGCTGGTTCATGGGTGATATCACAGTGTGCACCGACTTTACACGCCTCGATCTTCAAAAGGCAACACCTAAATATCGCAAATTCCGGTGGCAAAAGAGATTATATCGCCGGCTAGCGCGCGAACGGAAGATCGACAACTTCCGCAGGAATAACAGGATGTTCCACCGATGTCACTTCGAGTCGGGATCCGATCGAATTAAATCCGCGTTTTATATAGGCGAGCGCTATTTCGCGCTCGCCACTCCGAGTGGCGCTGGTGATCCAGCCGATTTCCTTTCCGTCGGGCGCGGTCAAGCGCATGCCAGAAGCCAGCGGAATATTTTTTAGCGAAACCAATCCACCGAGTTGCTTATTTCGCTGTCCCGACATTTTCATCCGCGAAATGGTTTCCTGACCGATGTAGCAGCCTTTTTCATAGTCGATGCAACGCTGCTCAAGGTTGGCTTCGACCGGAATAATTTCGCTGGTCAATTCGCGTCCCCACCGTGGAATTCCTTGTTCGATCCGTAAAACTTCCGCGCAATTTTCGTCGCAAGACTTAAAATCCTTCGCTAATTCGGCTGCGAGTTGGTCGCGTTGAGCTGATTCACTCCAAATATCGTGACCTGGCGGGCCGAAGCGATTTATCGAGACCATGCGCGTCGCAACCGAAGAATTCGGAGGAAATGGGCCAATCACATGAAAAATCGACAATCCCGCGGTCACATCTTCGATCTGGACATCATCGGCGATGATGTAGCGCTCGAGTCGCGATTGAAGCGACGGTTGAAGTGCCGGATCGCTATCCAGCACAAAGGACTGCGCTTGCGCGTGCAAAAAGAGATGGGCTTCCATTTTGCCCTTCGTATTTAAAACGCACGCTTCGATGGCATTCGTCTCCGTCGCCTTGCGGGCGTCGTTCGTTAGTTGCCCGTTTAGAAACCGCAAACGATCCGCTCCGCTGACGCGCAACTTCACGCGTGCTGAAAGATCGAAAAATTGCCGCGCAGGCGAACGAAGTTGCGCCGTCATTCGCTGGCGCAGTTTTTAAGATTCGTCCGTCCGCGCGCTTTCACCGCGGAGCAACTTCGCGAGGAGATCCATTGGCGATTTGGCTGCGGCGGATTCCCCAGGCTGCGGCTCGGGCGTTCCTTCGGGCGAAACAGCATCGTGTGGCGGCGTCTCCGGTTGATTTGTTTCGATCGCGGCCGGCGCAATCAATTCGCCCGTCGACTCCATCGAAACGGATTGGTCCGTTGCGGGCTGAGGTTGCGACTCTGGATCCGCCGGAGGCGGCGCAATATCGACATCATGCACCGCAGCCGCTACTTCGCCCATGCTCGAAATCGTTGCTGCCGGTTCAATCGGCGGCGGTTTCTCGAAAAGCTCCAAGTCCTGTTCGACGGTGGGCAGCGGCGTTTCTGGAAAATACTTGCGCGCGATGACCGAAAAATCTTCCTCGGCATAGCCACGTTGCTCCTGCTCAAGAAGCCGATCACGTGCAGCAGTAGCGACGGCCAGCTCGAGGTGATACGACAATCCAAGCCGGCCCGCGATGAGCATGTCTTTAAGCATGTGTTTGAGCGCGAAGTGCGGCTCGAAATTGCCATCGATCATCTTTGGCAATTTCATCGACAATGTTTTGGAATAACTGGCGTTGTTCTGGAGCGCGGCTACAAACTTGTCGGAGGAAACGCCGGCATGGTTGATAAGCGCGAGCGCCTCGGCCAAGGCCTGGACACTCGCGCTGGTAACGATGTTTGTGGCCAGTTTGACCACCGTGGCCTGGCCGATCTCGCCAATCTCGATGACTTCTGTGGAACTCGCCTCGAGAATCGGGCGCGCTTCGCGCAACGCGACCTCATCTCCCGCCACGTAAAAGACGAGCTCGCCTTTTTCCGCGCCCATTTTGCTGCCGGTGAACGGCGCCTCCACAAAGCGCGCGCCTCGGCGTTCCACCAAATCGGCAGCAACTCGCATGGAATGCGGCGCTACAGTCGGATGCGCAATGACAATGTGACGCGCTGCCAACGCCGGGGCCAGTTGCCGGACCACGTCCAAAAGGGCGTCGTCGTCCGAGACAAAAATCTGGATGTAGTCGCACATCTCGGCCAGCTCGGCCGGTGCGCCGACGAAATTAGGGAAGGGACGCGGGTTGCGGTTCCAGACAAACACCGGGAAACCCCGACGACGCAGATTGTCTGCGACCCGACTTCCAATGATGCCGAGTCCGATTACACCGACGTTTTTCTTGGTTCGACGGGCCATTGAACTTTCCGCGGCTTTATCGCACCTTTGGCCGCCTGTTTCAGCCTCCGGCGAAAACCGCCGTCGCGCAATCCAGAAGTTCGCTCTGAC
>QHPY01000112.1 GCA_003219215.1 Verrucomicrobiota bacterium
TTTTTCCTGATAAACGTCTAGGTTTTTATCTGTAGGGCGTGACCTCAGGTGCGAGGCGTCGCGCATGATCGAGAATTCGTGTTCGCCGCTGGCTTCAGCTCCGCGTCGCCACGATGACGTGACTCTCTTTGTAATCCCAGCGGTAGCCGAAGTTGAATTCGACCGGCGGCGGATTGCTCTGCTCGAAGATCTCCCTCAGTTTCGGCTGGTAGCGTTGTTTGAAAATCTCGATCGGACCGATGTAATTGCCAAAGAAGCGGATGTTCCATTTGTCGCGATTGCAATAGGCGAGCGGAATGCCAGCGTCGTCCTGCACGATGGTCTTGCTATGATCGAGAATGAAATCACGGATGCGTTTGAAGCCTTCTTCAAACATTAAATAGGAAGATGATTTGAGAAAGCTGCATCCGATGCCGAAGTGCTCGCAGAACCTGAGAAAGCCGGGCGAAGAAGAAATACCGCCATCCGAAATGTCGGTCGTGAAATAATAAAGCGTCTGCTGCTGGCCCGAATGATTGTCGATGTAATCGATCCGGACACCTGGAGTGCCGCCGCTGCCGGGCCGGCTCTGCTGAAACTCTCCACCGGAGCTCAACGAACCGAAAGTGACGTCCTTGATCGATTTATCGGCGCGCGCGAGAAAAACGTAGAGGATCGGCAACGTGCCTTTCAATTCCTGCGACTGAAGATCCACTTTCATATCTTTGGTGATGAAAAAGCTGAAGCGGAGCGATGAATTCATTGCTTCCTCGAGATTGTGTAGAGCTGAACCAAGATTTCCGGTCTTGAGCGGATCCGGCGGCGGTCCCATCGATTCCTTGCCGCAAAGGATGTAGACGTCGGCTTTTGGAAAAAATTGATCGACATAAAGAAAATCGGGACCGCTGAACATGTAAAACGCGACTGGAATATGTTCTCGTGATTCCGGAAAGTATTGGCCCTCCCAGATGTGCAGTTTTTGTAACTGACGAGTATTCAGTTTGGCGAACGCCCTTTCGAAATTCGCTGAGTGCTCCTGCCAGGCTGCATCAGTTGTGAGCGGCGCGAGTGGCGAATTTTTCGGAAGCGGCATTCCGGCGAGAAAGCGCGCGGTATCGTCCGGCGGCGATTGAGCGCCCGCGGTCTGCGCGAGTGCAAAGATCGACCCGCCTACGCCGAAGGCTACGACACGGCAGGCGAGCGACAAGATCGCAACGTTGGCAATTGTGATTTTTCCCGCGCCAAATTTTTTCATTGGCCAGCACTGACGCGTCTTCGCGCGCAAAAGTAAAGGAGGAAGCCAGCGATTGCAGTGCCGAGCCCGGCGATTGATTCGGTGGTTTTTGAGCGCAAAAGATAAACCATCATCCAAACGGTGATGGCGGCGAAAACGATCGGCGGTATCGGATAAAGCCAGACGCGATAGGGTCGCGCGATCTCGGGGCGCGCCATTCGCAGCACGACCACGCCGATCACCGTCAAAAGCGAACAAAGCAGAAGCGCGAATTGAATGTAGATGACGACGAGCTCAAAGCTGCGCGTTAACAAAAGCAGATTCACGATCAGCAACTGAACAAGGACTGCGTTCGCCGGGACGCCCTCAGCGTTTTTGCGGCCGAGAAACCGGAGCAGCCAATGATCTTCTCCCATCGACATGGTGACGCGTGGTCCGATCCAGGTCATCGAGCTGATCGCAGAAATTAAGCCGAGGCAAATCACGGCTCCGACGATGCGGCCACCGTTTTCTCCGAAAATATGTTTGCCCGCAATCAGACCGACCTCGAGCTGGCCGCGCATTTCGTCTTGCGGTGCTGTCGCAAGAAAAACCGCATTCAAAAGAACATAAGCCGCCATCACGATCGTCGTTCCGACAAGGAGTGAGCGAGGAACGTTGCGCTCCGGATTTTTTACTTCGCCAATAATGTAGCTGGACGCATTCCAGCCCGAGTAGGAATACATCACGTAAACCAGGGCGACCGCGAATGCGCCGCTGAAGATCGCCATCGTGTCGGCCGCGTGCGGCAAAAAGGTGATCGGCTGTTTTTCTTCAATGAGCAAACCGGCCCCGATCAGCGCGGCGATCAACAAGAGTTTCACGAGCGTCCAGACATTTTGGAACGCGCTGCCGAGACGAAGATTTCCAAAATGGAAAAGGGCGACGATCCACACGGTCACGAATGAAAGCAAAATGGGCGAACCGAAGTTGAAGACGCCGTGAAAATATTTTCCGAAAGCCATGGCCGCCAGCGCGATCGGCGCAGCGAAGCCGACAGTCGCCGAAATAAATCCGGCCATGAAGCCGAGGGCGGGATGATAAATCTCGGAAAGGAAATGATATTCGCCGCCCGAGCGCGGGAGCGCGGCGCTGAGCTCGCCGTAACAGAGCGCGCCGCAGAGCGCGGCGATTCCACCGACAATCCAAAGCATCAGCAAAGCAAAACCCGAATGGATGTCGGCGACTTGAAATCCAAGACTGGTGAAGACACCAGTGCCGATAATATTCGCAATCACAATCCCGCAGGCCGTGAAAAAACCGACCGTTCGCCGAGGAGATCGCAAATGCGACGCGGCTCGCTCAGAGGATTGGTTCATGTTGGGGTCGACAATGGCATTTGCTCGTCTGAATAGCTACTCACTCGACGATCTCTATTGTCAGAAGCGACCGCGCGCGTCATTCTAAACTCAAGATGAAAACAATTGTCTCCCTGGAAACGGCAACGCAGCTAGCAGTGTTTCTTGAAAACCGTCCCGGAACGCTGGCGCGCGTGTGCGAAGCTTTGGCCAAAGCCGGCATCAACATTCACGCGCTCACAGTTTCGGACACGGTGGACCATTCGGTAGTTCGAATGATTGTGAGCGATCCAACCAAAGCACTGATGCTGCTGGGCGAGCGCGGCGTGCTCGCGTTCGAGAACGATGTCCTTTGCATTGATGCGGTCAACGAACGTGGCGTGCTCGGAAAAATTGCCGAGGCACTGTCTCGGGCGGAAGTGAACATCGAATATGCCTATTTCGCGACCGGAGGGACATCACCAAAGGGGATCATCGTTTTGCGGACGTCGGACAATGAAAAAGCTCGACGCGCATTGAGCGAGATTTAATCCGACTCAAATTCAGCCCTGTTGGTCGTGGCCGCTCCGCGCCATTCGGCGCGGGCCTCGGCAATCATCGGTGCGAGATCGACATAAAACCGGACGGAATAAAGGAGGTAAGCAGCAAAGCCGAGGAGCTGGATTGCGATTAACCAGACGTGACCGTTGCGAGTGAGAAAAAAGTCGGGCGACGAATGAATGCAGAATGCGCAAATCAAATTCAGTGCGAAAACGCCCGGCAAAAGCAACATAGCATTCCAGCGTTGATCGCGGCGGACCTTGGCAGATAGACGATTGCTAGCTGGTCCGCCGCTGTCGCGCTCCCGGGCGCGGATCAAACGAAAATCCCAGACAAAGAGAAACCAGCCGACGGCGCTATAAATTGCACCGAGCGTGAACCACATTCGTGGTTCGCTCAGTTTGGTGAAAAGCAGTGCTTCGAACAAAGCGCAGGTTACATAAAGAAAGTTGTGTCCAAATTCGAGCGGCCAACGGACGACGGTGAGCGTGTGCAAGATTGAGCGCGACCAAAAAACGAAGATCACTACCAGCCCGGCCGGGATGTAGAGCCAGTAGGCAATGTCCTGGGTCGTGAGGACAACGCGCGCATTGTCGATCAGGAAAAATAGCGCGACGCCTTGAATGATGCTGACGAGCGTGAGCTCAATCTGCAACACCATTGAATCCAATTCGGAGCGTGCTGCGGAGAATTTCATCGAGCAGGTTCCTCCCGGTAAGGTTGGTTCGACTCAAACGCGGTCAACATTTTCCCGGCAAGCTCGGCAGTTTTCGAGTCGCCCTGCGATCGCGCAAGAGCCGCGGCGTCCCGCGCGGAACTCATTGCTTGCGGAAATTTTCCGGCCTCGGCGTAAGCGGCCGCGGCGGTAGCGAGAAGCGCCGGCTGCTTCCGCTTGGTCAGCGCGCACGCGCGCTCGGCAAGCTCAACAGCGCGCGAGCCATCGCGCAGGCTAGCATCAGGATGCGTTGCGAAAATCCAAGCAAGCTCGTTCTTTAACGCGGGAGAGTCTGGGGCTATGGAAGCGATTTCGTGTAGCCGAGACGAAGCATCCAGTTCCTGCGCCGCAAATTGAATCGTTAGATGAAGTTTGTTAGTGATTTCCGAGACAGTCGGCGCAAGCAATGACGCGTAAGCAAATTGTTGGGCGGCCGTCTTGAAATCGGCCAGCTCGCCTGCAACAAGGCCGACACGATAATGCAATTCGAAGTCAAACGGCGAGACTGCGAGCGCATCCTGTCCGATAGCAAGCGCTTCCGTGCCATGGTGCAGTTCAGTCGCGAGTGACAGAGCGAGACCGCGCGCGCGCACATTTTCAGGGAGCAATTCGAGCGCGCGCTGCACCTCACTCGTTGCGCGAGCGAGTTGTCCTTGCTTTGCCAGGCCGATTCCCAACTCGAAATGGCAATCGCCATTTGTCGGGTCCAACTCAAGGCCATGCTCGGATTGCGCAATCGCTTTGTTCGTCTCGCCAGTTCCATCCAGAATTGCGGCGAGAACATAGGATGCGGCCGCGCTGGAAGGATCGTCCTCGACCGCCGCCGTCGCTTCTGAAACTGCGCGAATCGATTGCGATTGGGTGGTCAATCGCAACGCGTTGTAAACGTGCTGTTCCCGCGATGGCCGGATCCAAACCGACGCGAAGCTGTTAACGCCGAAGAAGATCAGGAACGCGGTGATCATTAATCGGGAAGTGCCCGAGCGAGCGGTAAGCGTCTGCCAACCGACCACAGCGAAGGCGCAAAAAGGAACGAGCGCAGCCAAACCATAAAACGCCTTCACCTGCGCATAGGACGCAACCTTTAGCGTCATGAAAACGAGCGCGACAACAACCGCCGCTGAAACTCCAAGTAGGAAAAACCACTCCGGCTTTGCTTGTCTGACGAAGCGAAAAATTGCAATCGCGGCTCCCAGGATCACTAGAAGCGTGGGCAAAAGCGCGAGCCAATAACCAGCAATCATCAGGTGGTAATTCCACGGAGTCCGCGATAAGAGGCTCGAGAGTCCGCCCCCAAGACCATCCCCCCAGAGCGTGGAATAGATTCCGTCGGCAAATCCATTGAAACCGCTAAAAAGTGGAACCACGAGGGATCGGCCGAAACGAAAATAATCGGCTACAGTGTGAAAACCTGGATCCTGCCACCAGGGAAACCCTAAAATCGGGTCCCAGTTGCCAACGATCGGCGTTCCGAAATGACGCCAGATTCGAACGTAATGCCAGCCACAGGTAATCAGTATTGCTGCAACTGTTACTCCAAATTCGCGAACCCAAGCTCGAATCGCGGCGTGTTGTTGCAAGAGTTTGATCGCGAAGGCGGCGAAAAGTGGCGGAATGAGCAGAAGGCTCGTCGCTTTCGCGAGCATTGCTGCACCGACACACACGCCGAGCGCGAGGAGCTGCCAAGCGGATGGGCGTTCAGTCATCAGTGCGCGCAATCCTAAATAAATAGAAACCGTTCCGAGCGTTGCCGCGAGCGTTTCGTTCGTAACGTAATGAGAGAGATAAAGCTGCATCGGCAGAAACGCCGCCGTGATCAGTCCGACCAACTGAGCAATTGCGCGTCCGGGAAAGAGCAAGCGCAAACTCAGAAAGGCAAAAATAAAATTCACGATCCCGAAAATCATCGTCAGCGAACGCAAAACGATAACGGCTGCGTCGTCGCTAACCGAGAGCCGGCAGATTGAGAGAAAGCCCGCAGACAAAGCGTAATAGAGCGGGGGTTGAAACATTTCGAATCCCTCGTTTGGCAACGGCAACGCCTTTCGCTCCTGGATGTACTTAATATAAGCGACGTGATCTTTGAAATCGTAGCCGCAATGAAAAGGCAACATTTTCGCGTTGTTCGACAAAAGAATTAGCCACGCGATGCTACATAATCCGAGTAGAACGAAGAGTTGCCGACGCGAGAACTCACCCCCGGCGCCATTCGGTTTTGCAGTAAGCCGTTCCAGCCAGTTAGTTGCAGCAAAGGTCAGGAGAGCGGCAAAAATTCCAAATGCGATCCACGTGCGCCAAACTTTGGGCAGCACATCGAATGTTTTTTCACCGCCGGCGAGAAGATTCCCGGGACCGGGATATCGCGGAACTGAAGCGAGCGCGCAATTGCGCCACGAAGAGCCGCCCAGCGAAGATTCCCATTCGCCGTCGGTCCGCAACGTGGAGGAGTCTGCGGTCAACGCGAGCCAGAGCGCCGGCGGTGCATCATCGTTGAAAACGCTAGCTTCAATCGTGTTTGCGTCTCTCCGCAAGAAACTCGACACATCCAACGTCGACATCTGTTTCCAATTACGCGGACTAACTTGCAGAGTGTCGCCGTTTATTTTCAGTTCGAGCCGTTTTGCAGCACGAACGAACAATCGAGCCGATCTCGGCTGAGAATCGAGCGTGAATGTTCGCCGAAACGTTGTGTCCATCGTCGCGACTCGATGCGAACGCGCATCCAGCGCGGCGGGAAAAATGATCCACTCGGCGCGCGCGTCTCGCGGCAGAAAGTTAATTCTTGGATCGCGGACGCATTTCCAAGCAAGCCAGCCAAAAGCGATCGCCGCTGTGGCGACCAGAAACATCGTTGTCCGGAATGGTTTCACCGGCAAAACCTCGCCAGCAGCTGCGCCGTTAAAAAAATGCGTGCCTGGAGGGATTCGAACCCCCAACCTTCTGATCCGAAGTCAGATGCTCTATCCAGTTGAGCTACAGACACAAAAACTTAAATCCCAAGTTCCAGGTTCCCAATCCCAAAGTCCGAAGTCGAGAATTGGAGTTTAGGATTTGGATTTTGGGATTTAAGACATAAGGGTGGTCGACGGGACTCGAACCCGCAACAACCAGAACCACAATCTGGGGCTCTACCATTGAGCTACGACCACCGTCGGGATTCAGATTCTAGTTTTTAGATTCGTGATTGCAAACGCGCAAAGAAACGCCGCCAGTGTGGCACACTCTCCGCTTCTTCCTAGACCGATGCCCCATCGTATCATTGCAACCCACACTCCATTTGTTATCATTCGCGCCCTGCCCTCTATGAAGAAACTCGGGTTACCCCTGTTCGTCGCGTTTGTTCTTTGCCTGGCCGCGCCGGCTTTGCCCGCTCAATCGGACGACCCGAGCGAGACCTTTCTCAAAGCGTACATGACGTCGCAACAGGGCGAAAAACTCGAGCACGAGAACCAGTTCAAAGCTGCCCTCGCCAAGTATCGGTTTGCGGGGACACTCCTCGAGCAGTTGCGCAAGGCCCATTCCGATTGGCAACCGGCGATCGTCGAATATCGCGGCCGGAAAGTGAGCGAAAGCATCCTACGCGTCCAGGATAAAGCTTCGACCCAGGAAAATGTAAGCGCGCCGGCGGAAAATGTTGCCGCGGCGCCGCAAGATTTACAACCGCCTGTGCAGGTCGCCAAGGAAGCTGCGGCTCCGCCGC
>QHPY01000113.1 GCA_003219215.1 Verrucomicrobiota bacterium
ACCCGCTCCGTCGAGCACACCGAACGAGGTCGCGATCGAGCAGGCCACTCGCAAACTGCGCGACCGCGTCGATCAACTTGAAGGCGAGTTGCAGAAATCGCGCAACCAGATGAGCGCGGCCGAAAATGAAAAGCGATCGTTGAATAGCCGTCTCGACGAAACGAAATCGAAGCTCGACAATGCTCAAGGCGATCTCGAAAAAGCAAAAACGGCTGAGAAGCAAGTGCGCGATCAATTAACTCAGGCGCAAGCGTCCTTGAAGAAAACTGCCGCAGCCGGTTCGAACGACAGCAAAGCGCAGGAAGCACTCAAATCCGAAATCGCGCAGTTGAAGAAAGCGCTCGTTTCGGCGCAGCAAGGCCGCAGCGCTGCCGAAAAGGAACGGG
>QHPY01000114.1 GCA_003219215.1 Verrucomicrobiota bacterium
ACGCTGCGCGAACTCGGACCGATTCAACGGACCGCCGAAGCGATCGCGATTGTCGATGTTATCTGCTCGCTAGCGGAAACGGCGCGGCTTTTCAATTATTGCCGGCCCACGTTAAACGAATCGTTGCGGCTCGTGATCAAGGATGGCCGCCATCCGGTGCTCGATCAGAATTTAGTGGAAGAGAAGTTCGTGCCTAACGACACAACGTTAGATGGCGAAAACATGCGGCTGGCGATTGTGACGGGGCCGAACATGGCGGGCAAATCGACTTACATCCGGCAAGTCGCGCTGATTGTGTTGATGGCGCAGATCGGCAGCTTTGTGCCGGCGGCGAACGCGGAGATCGGATTGGTCGATCGCATTTTCACGCGCGTCGGCGCGAACGACGATCTGGCGCGCGGGCAATCGACCTTCATGGTGGAGATGAACGAGACCTCGAACATCGTGAACAACGCGACCGAGCGCAGCTTGGTCATTCTGGATGAGATCGGCCGCGGAACATCGACCTTCGACGGGTTGTCGATCGCCTGGAGCGTGGCGGAGTTTCTGCACGACAAGATCAAAGCCCGCACGCTGTTCGCGACGCATTATCATGAGCTGACGAAACTGGCGGCCGAGCGCAAAGGCGTTGGCAATTTCAATGTCGCCGTGCGCGAGTGGAACGAACAGATCATTTTTCTGCGCAAGATCGTGCCCGGCGGTGCCGACAAGAGCTACGGGATCCAGGTGGCGCGGCTGGCCGGTTTGCCAAAGGAGATTCTAGATCGGGCCAAAGAAATTCTGGCGCACCTCGAAAATCCGAACGGTGTGGCGGCGGTCGAAAAAACGAAGCGCAAGAGATCCAGCAAGAACATGCCGCAAGCGGACAAGCCGCAGCTGGATCTGTTGTGATAGTCCGAGCCGGGCTGGCCGTTTTTCCCTGACCGTACGCGCCAAGCAATTTATAATGGTAGCCGAAGCGACGACTTATGCCGGTTAAAACCGAAAAAGAACTCAACGAAACCCAACGCAGTCTTTGGTTAAAAGCGCTCGCGGCGATGGAGCTGCGGAATTTTGGTTACGCGATTTCGCTTTTGCAGGGGATCCTGAAACAGGAGCCGGAGTTTTTGACCGGACGTCAATTGTTGCGCCGAGCCGAAGTCGCGAAACAAAAGGCTCGCAAAAAAAGTTTCTTCAACATTTCAACCGCGGCGATCGCGGTGATGAAAGCGCAGCGTGAGATTAAGAGGAGACCGCAGGGCGCGGTCGAAATGATCGAAAAAATTTTGGAAGATGAGCCTTACAATCGACAGGCGAACCTGACCTTGAAAGAAGCCGCGGTCGCGGCCGGTTGGCCGGAAATTGGTGTGTTCGCGCTGCGAACTTTGCTCGAGGAAAATCCCCGCGACGTAAAATTGCTGCACGAGCTGGGGCAGCTTTATCATCAGACCGGTCAAAGCGAGGAAGAGGTCGAGGTTTACAATCAAATCACAGAGATCGATCCGCTCGACACGGCGGCGCTGCGATTGGGAAAGGACGCGTCGGCGCGGGCATCGATGAGCACCGGCGGCTGGACCCAGGCCGAAAGTTATCGCGAACTGATCAAAGACAAGGATGTGGCAATTTCGCTCGAGCAGCAGAGTCGAATGCAATTGACGGGTGAGGCGCTCGACCAGCAGATCGCCGAAATGCAAGCGCTTCAACAGAGCCAACCACAAAATGTCGATCTTGCCCGGCGGCTGGGCGCGCTGTGCGAACAAAGGGACGACATCGAATCAGCGATCAAATGGTACCAGCGTGCGGTCGAGCTAACTGGAAGTAGCGACGCCGGCCTTATTCGAAAGCTGTCCAATTTAAAAATGCGCGGCGCAGAGCGCGAGATCGCCGCGCATGAGGAATTTCTTGCCGAACATCGGGAAAAAGACGCGGCGCACGCGAAGAAAACCGAAGAGCTTCAAGCCGCGAAGAAAAAGCGAGCCGGAATATTGATCGAAGAAGTGAAAAAGCGGTTGGAACGTAATCCGACCGATTTGCAATTGCGTTTTGAACTTGGCGAGCACTTCGTGAGTGCGCAACGATTTCGCGAGGCCGTGCCGGAGTTGCAACGCGCGCGACAAAATCCAAATGCGCGTTTAAAAGCGATGAATCTGCTTGGTATTTGTTATCGCGAGCTCGGCATGCTGGATCTGGCAATGAAACAATTCAAGGAGGCGGCGAAGGAGATTCTAACGATGGATGGGACGAAAAAGGAAATCGTCTACAACCTCGGAATCGTTTACGAAAAAATGGGCGAGCGCGAAAGCTCCCTCAATTGCATGAAACAAATTTACGAAGCTGATTACGGCTACAAGGACGTGGCCGATCGGGTGGAAAGGTCGTACCAACAGGGCGAGGACCGGAGTTGAGTTGGTGAAGGTTCGCCACAAGGAATTCGTCCGGTGGCGGATCGAATTCCGCCAGCTCGAATAGCTGGCTTGCATGCACGTCCAAAGCTGTGTCATGATGCGAACTTCTGATGCCGAATGTCGGCATTCGAAACTGCACACACCTATGAAAAAGAATCTTATAATGTCACGAATCGCAATTTTCGCGTTGGGCGCCGGAGCGCTTTGCCTGGCTACGACAAGCAGCGCACTTAATGCCTATCCACCACTAAGAACGGGGGCAAACAAAGACGTGAGCCCCGCTCCAGCAAAGGGCGCGGCCAAAGCCGGCAGCAAACTAAGCGCAGCGGACAAAACTTTCATGACGAACGCAGCCAAAGGCGGCATGATGGAAGTTGAATGGGGCAAGCTGGCGGCGCAGAATGGCCAAAACGCGGATGTAAAAAAGTTCGGTAGCCGAATGGTGACCGATCATTCCAAGGCGAACAGTGAATTGATGGCGCTGGCAAAGGAGGAAGGGGTCACGCTCCCGGGCGCAAAGTCGCCGGGCAAATGGAAATCGGACAAAGATTACATGGATATGATGGTGAAGGACCATCAAGCGGACCTGGCTGAGTTCCAAAAAGAAGCACAAGGCGGAACTGATCCTGACCTGAAGGCGTTTGCGGCCAAGTATTCCAAAGTCGTCCAGCAACATCTCGATCTTGCCAAGCAGACTCAAAGCAAGCTGAAATAACGACTGCGATTTGGTTTTTACGCGCGGCACGTCCGGCACGGCGTGCCGCGTTTTTTTTGGGCTTTGCGTTCCGCCGGGCAAACTTGAGCATTCTAGAAAATGCGGAAGACAAAAATCATCTGCACGCTCGGCCCGGCGACCGAGAAACCTGAAACGATCAGGAAACTGATCGCGCGCGGAGCAGACGTTTTTCGGTTGAACATGAGTCATGCGGCCCGCGAATGGGTGCGCGAGATTGTCCCGCGCATCCGCAAGCTCGCGGATGAGTCGACCCGCCCGGTCGGAATTCTGCTCGACACCCAAGGCCCGGCAATCCGGACCGGGCCGGTGAAGACGCCGTTAGAACTAAAGAAGGGGGACGTGCTCGAGTTTACCGTCGGTCACGCGAAAAAGACGGAAAAGAAATCGGTCGAGGTCAATTACGACAAGTTCGCCGACGACGTGAACGTCGGCGACACCGTTCTGGTCGACAACGGGCTGATCAAGCTCACGGTGACCGCGAAGAAAAAAAATCGCGTCCTTTGCAAAGTCGTCACTCCGGCGGCACTCGGCTCGCGGCGCCATATCAATTTACCCGGTATCCATGTCAGTCTTCCGCCGCTAACAAAGAAGGACATTGCTGATGTTGGACTCGGGGCGGAGCTCGGTGTCGATTTCGTCGCGCTTAGTTTTGTCCGCAAACCCAGCGATTTGGTGGAGCTTCGCAATTTGCTCGTCCGCAAGAAAAGCAAAGCACAGGTGCTGGCCAAGATTGAGGACCAGGCGGCGGTCGAATCGATCGACCACATTATTAAGACTGCCGACCTTGTCATGGTCGCCCGCGGCGATCTAGGCATTGAAGTGCCGATGGAAGAGTTGCCGATTATTCAGCGACGAATCGTCAAGAGTTGCATCCGGCTCGGCAAGCCAGTGATTGTCGCGACGCACTTGCTCGAATCCATGATCAATAACCGCGTGCCAACGCGAGCGGAGATCACCGACGTGGCGAACGCCGTCTTCGAACAAGCGGATGCGATCATGTTGAGCGGCGAAACCAGCATCGGCCATTATCCGGTCGAATGCGTGGAGGTCTTGAATCGCGTGGCCACGCGGATTGAGCGGAGCGGCGGCGCCGGTTATGCCGAATCAGCTATTCTGGAAGACGCGCGGCAGAAAACCGTTGCCTCCGCGGTGGTCCTGGCCAATTCGCTAGCCCGGTCCAAGATCATTGTTTTCACGCGACATGGAAGGATGGCGCGCAACACCTCAAATCTCCGCCCGCAACGCGCCACTATTTTTGCGTTTACGCCGAGCGAAGAAGTCCGGAGACAGTTGTCGATCTGCTGGGGCGTTTACCCAATACAGATCGAATTCAGCGATGATCCGAATGTGACGATTGAGACCGCACAGAAATATTTGCGCGATCAAAAGCTGACTTCAGCGGGCGACAATCTCGTCATCATCAGCGACGTGCGCGCGCGGGACGCGTTAGTCGATTGCGTCCAGTTGCGCACGGCAAAATAAAAACGCGCGGATTTGCATCCGCGCGTTTCAAAAAGACGATGTCGATCTCGCGTTAAGCTTCAACCGGCAATTCGACGTCGATCGGCTTTTCCTTCTTGCTCAGTGCCCGCCGCAATTTCGAGAGCGCAATGTTCTGCAGCTGACGGATACGTTCGCGGGTCACGCCGAATTTCTTGCCGACTTCCTCGAGCGTCTTCGGTTTCCCGCCATCGAGGCCGAAGCGCTGGAAAATAATTTTCTTCTCGCGATCATCGAGCACGTCGAGCAAGCCGCCCACTTCGTTGCGCAAGTTTTTGTCGCGCAAAAGCTCAAATGGTGTCTGTGCGTCCTCATCGCCGACGATTTCGCCGAACTCAGTCGAATCGTCATCGCTGATCGGTGCATCGAGTGAAGCCGGACGGATTGAAACGGTTTTGAGCTGCGAAACTTTACCAGCGGCAATTCCGATCTCCTCGCCGAGCTCATCATCGGTCGGTTCGCGGCCGAGCTCCTCGCTCATCTGCAAAGAAACACGGCGCATCTTGGAAATTTTGTCGACCAGATGAACCGGCAAACGAATCGTCTTCGATTGATTTGCGAGCGCGCGCTTGATCGATTGTTTGATCCACCACGCCGCGTAAGTGCTGAGCTTGCCGCCTTTGGCGGGATCAAAACGCTCGACTGCTTTCATCAAACCGATGTTTCCTTCCGAAATCAGGTCGAGCAATGGCAGTCCGAGATTGGCGTAATCGTGCGCGATCTTGACCACGAGTCGCAGATTGGAGCGGATCATGAGCGCGCGAGCCTCGCGATCGCCCTTTTTAATCTTGGCGGCGAGCTCAATCTCCTGCTGCGGCGTCAAAAGCGGGATTTGCCCGATCTCGCGCAGGTAAATCTTTATTCCAGTATCGCTATCTTCAGCGGCCATATAGCCTTTCTTCATGAAAATTTGGGGGTAGGTCCGACAAGTTGCCGGCTTTTAGTTTCGTGGCTGGCTCCTTAAACGGATTTCCTAACATCAAGAAAACTAGTTAACAAGGTTAAATATTCCGAATATTGACATTTCTCCAAGTGGCTTTGTTCAATTTTTCTTAAAACAATTGGGGAGACCTGTTTACCAAGGCGAAAGGCACCGGGGATGCGCCGCTATTTGGCGCTTTTCGCCTATGTTATTTTTTGCAAGTCTATGCCCAATCGTTCCCTCCCATGCTGGCAAAGATTTATTCGGCCGCAGTTTACGGCGTTGACGCTTACGAAGTGGAAATCGAAGTCAACGCCGGCGCGGGCGACCCGAAGATGGTCATTGTGGGCCTGCCGGATGCCGCCGTAAAGGAAAGCAAGGATCGGGTCCGAACAGCGATTGCTAACAGCGCGTACAAATGGTCGCGCAAGCGGACCACGATCAACCTGGCGCCGGCCGACATCAAAAAGGAAGGACCGAGCTTTGACCTTCCGATCGCGCTCGGAATGATTGCGGTCGCGGAAGGGCTGAATACTTCGGCGTTCGAAAAATTTAGTTTCGTTGGGGAGTTGGCCCTCGATGGCAGTGTGCGTCCAGTCAAAGGTGTGCTCCCGGTCGCGTTAGAAGCGCGGCGCCGCGGCAAGCAAGCGCTCTTCGTGCCAGAAGCGAACGCGCTTGAAGCCGCCATGGTGAACAAGATCGACATCTACGGCGTCCACAATCTGCGCGAGACCTTCCAATTTCTTCGCGGCGAACTTCCGTTGCTCCCAACTCGTGGCGATCTCAGCGGATTTTTCGCAACCCACCAAAGTTACGATGTCGATTTCGCTGACGTGAAAGGTCAACATCACGTCAAACGCGCGATCGAGGTCGCGGTCGCCGGCGGTCACAACATTCTCATGATCGGCCCTCCTGGTTCTGGCAAATCGATGTTGTCGAAGCGCATTCCCACAATTATTCCGCCGATGTCGCTCGACGAAGCGATCGAGACGACCAAGATCCACAGCATCGCCGGCTTTCTCGATGGTGAAAAATCGTTCGTCGCCACGCGACCGTTCCGCTCACCGCATCACACCATCAGCGATATCGGTCTGCTCGGCGGCGGTGCGTTCCCCACTCCGGGCGAAGTGAGCCTCGCCAACAATGGCGTCCTTTTTCTGGATGAGCTACCGGAGTTCAAAAGATCGGCGCTGGAAGTGATGCGTCAGCCGCTCGAAGACGGAAAAGTAACGATCTCGCGCGCCGCCGGCAGTCTCACCTTCCCAAGTGAATTCATGCTGGTGGCGGCGATGAACCCTTGCCCGTGCGGATATTTTGGCGACCTCAAACGCGAATGCCGCTGCAGTCCGGTGCAGGTCCAGCGCTATCGCCAACGGATCTCTGGACCGCTCCTCGATCGGATTGATCTTCATATCGAAGTGCCGGCGGTGGAATACCGCGATGTTTCGAGCGAACGCACGGAAGAAAATTCGACCGCGATTCGCGAGCGAATTGCTCGGGCCAGGCAAAAACAGCACGAGCGCTTCGCGCGCGACGCAAAAACAAATTGCAATGCGCGCATGACTACGCGGCATTTGAAAACGCATTGCAAACTAAATGCCGATTCTCAGGAGCTGATCCGCATCGCGATGACAGAGCTGAACCTGAGTGCGCGCGCTTACGATCGAATCCTGAAAGTCTCGCGGACCATCGCCGATTTGGACGACAGGACCGACATCACGCCGGAGCACGTAAGCGAAGCGATTCAATATCGCACCTTCGATCGCACGCTCTGGATCTGAACCACAGACGCCGGCCGGCGGACAGTTTGCGAAAAAGAATTTTGCAGGAATGTTGAATCCGAGTTTGAGACCGGCTGCATCTCATTAAAGGAACGTGAGCGAACGATGAAACCGAGGTCCGAAGCAAACGAGGAACGGAGAGGCAGGAATTCTGGAACCCGGTTTCCCATTATCGATTGCCGTTTTCAAGCTTTACCGATCGACCGTTATTACGGTGGTTCCACCGGGA
>QHPY01000115.1 GCA_003219215.1 Verrucomicrobiota bacterium
CTGCTGCTTCGGCTTTTCGAAATTCATCCGACGCGCGAACGGCTTGATTCAGCTCGTCCACTGCGGCGCGTTGCTCATTCATCGAAAGCTTCGAATAGCCAACGATGTCGATGAACAAGATATGGGCGATCTCGAGCTCAATCTTTTTTTTGACCTCGGCGGACATGTTCCGAATGCGACTTAGAACCGCGCTTCAAGGAAACATCCCATTTTTGCTCCGCTCGTCGAGAGCAAACGCAGAACCAATTGAACCTAATCAGCGCGAAGATTTCTTTTGTGCACCGAGGTCAGTCGCCCCCTTATCTGTTAGTTGGTGATGTTTCTTTCGGCGCGCGCGAGGCGGTGAGTTTTTGAAAGCGCGGATCCTTCCGGAGCGGATCGAACATCGGATCGAGCCGGAGCAGGGCGGGAGTAAGCGGCACGCCCTCAGCCAATGCACCATTGTACGGAATCGAGAGTAGTTTGTGTAAAGCGGCGATGGCGCGATCGGGTTCCCCTGTGCGCGCCGCCACCCGGGCTAGGATCTCGATCGGCCGGGGACCACTTAACGCGTCTTTCTCGATCGGCACCGCGGCCATGGCCCGGTCAGCCAGAATCAACGCGGCGGCTTTGTCACCCAGACCCATATTGGTTAGCGCGAGATCGCCAATGAGACTAAAATTTTCCGGCTGGTCTTTGAGAAAAGGTTCCAGTTCGCTGCGCGCCTGTCGCCAGCTTTCCTGGGCGGCGGCATGGTCGCCGGCGACTTCCTGCGCCCAGCCTAAATCGAACCGCAGTCAGACATAGACGGGACCTAACCCCGGATCAGGCTTGGCCAGTACTTCCTTTAGTCGAGGGATGATTTGTGCAGGCTGGCGCTCCAGGATCGCTTGGTAAACTTGTGTTTCCAGGGCGGCGGAGTCGTCGGCGTTTGGATGCAGCGGAGCGAGGAGCGCAGCAGCACGCGGCAGGTCGCCCTCGGCTTGTGCAATATTCGCCTTGGTCGCGAGGGTATCCACGTCGTCCGGTGTGATATCTAGAACCTGATCGAATTTTTGCAGGGCTTCGGGGAAACGACGAAGACAGATATACGAAAACGCGTGCTGCGTAAGTACGGTAACGTTGCGCGGGTCGAGCCGCTCGGCTTCGTTGAAATACGACTCACTCTGGTCCCACTGGCCTCGCCTGCGTGTGACATAGGCCAGCGATTCAGGAATCTTGCTGCTATTAGGCAGGAACTGACGTGCTTGCTCAAAGTAACGCACCGCAGTGTCGTAATCCTTTAGGCAGGCGTAGTGGTAATAGCCCTTGGCCCATACGGCCTCGCCGAGATTGGGCTGAAGAATGAAAGCCCTTTCGGCTGCCTGCCGCGCCTCTTCACGGAGGGCGACCGTTTGTTGAAGAGTCAGCGTGCGGTAGCCGCGCGCATCCACGTATGACAGCAGTGCCCAACTAAGGGCGAACTCCGGGTCCAATCGCACCGCTTCTTTGAGATATTTCTGCGCGCCCAGGGAGTTGGCCGCTGTGTTTGCAGTTTTCAGATTATAGGCCAGGCCACGCAGGTAAGCATCGTAAGCCTCCGGATTGTCAGTCGGTTTGGCGGTGATGACTTGCTCTTCCTGACCAGTAAGCTTCGCTCGCAACTGATCGGCAATGGCTTTGGCGACTTCACTCTCGACCAAAAAGATGTCAGTAAGTTTGCGATCAAAGGTATCGGCCCAGAGATGGGAGTCATTGGCCGCCTTGATCAGCTGTACGTTCACCCGCACGGCGTCGCCACTCTTCTGCACGCTTCCTTCCAGGATATGGGCGACGCCAAGTTGCCTGGCGATCTCGGGCAGGTCTTGAGGTGCGCTTTTGTAATGCTCCGTCGATGTCCGCGAGATTACCTTGAGATCAGCGATCTTGGATAAGCGCGTCAGAATCTCGTCCTGGATGCCGTCGGCGAAGTAAGCGTTGGCTTTGTCTTCGCTCCGGTTCTCAAACGGCAGGACCGCAATCGATTTGTTTGAAATGCCGTCAGTCGAAGCTGCGGTTGTTTTGTTCCCAACCGTATAGCGACCCAGGAAAAACAGCGCGACCGAGATCACGCCGCCGATAACAGCGATGTAGATCCAGGCGCGTTTCTTCTGTCCCGTCGTCGGTGGCATCAAGTCGGCGGTCTCAGTTCGCTTGATTCCTTCAGGTGTCAGCTCAAATGTCCATGCGACCACGAGAGCGATTGGAAATCCGATTGCGATTGCGAGCACGATCAATTGGATAGCCCAATTCGGAATGCCGAAGACCGGAAAGACCTGCGCGATGCCTTGAGCGAGCGCCCAGCCGGCGACCGCGTAAGCGACGGCGACCTTGTAAACGTTGCGGCGCTTCAGCTCGCCGAAAAATTTCGTCAGATCCATTGCCTTGTTTGTTTGCGCGCCTCTTGCAACACGGCCCGCACTTTCAATCGAAGCGCGTTCAGCCGGATGAAGCCGGTAGCGTCGTTTTGGTTGTATGTTGACGCTTCGCCTTCCATCGTCGCAATTTTTGAATCGTAGAGACTCTTCGGGCTTTTGCGTCCGGCAACGATGATGTTGCCTTTGTAAAGCTTGAGCCTAACGAGACCGGTCACGTCGCGCTGGGTTTCGGTCACGAGCGCCTGGAGCGCTTCGCGTTCGGGCGAAAACCAAAAGCCGTTGTAAACGAGAGAAGAGTATTTTGGAACGAGACTGTCGCGAAGTTGCATCACTTCGCGGTCCATCGTCAGCGTTTCCATTTGGCGGTGCGCGAAATGAAGAATTGCGCCGCCGGGCGTTTCGTAGACACCGCGGCCTTTCATTCCAACGAAACGATTTTCGACAATGTCGACCCGGCCAATTCCATGTTTACCGCCGAGTTTGTTCAGCGTTTGCATTACGCCGAGCGGCGAAAGTTTTTTGTCGTTCACTTCAAAGCAATTGCCGTTCTCGAATGAAAGGTCGACATGTTCGGCTTCGTTCGGCGCGTCTTCCGGCGCGACACTAAGTTTGTACATGTCGCGCATTTCCTTTGCGCTCGCGTCGAACCATGGATCTTCCAAAACTCCGCTCTCGAAGCTGATGTGGAGAAGATTCCGATCCATCGAGTACGGTTTCTCGGCACTCGCTTCGATCAGAATCTTGTTTGCTTTCGCGAACGCGATCATCTCGGCGCGTCCGGGAAATTCCTTCCGAAAACGTTCTTCGCGCCACGGCGCGATGACTTGCAACTCCGGCGCGAGCGCGGCAGCAGTTAATTCAAAGCGGACTTGATCGTTCCCCTTCCCTGTTGCGCCGTGGGCAATTGCGTCGGCTTTTGCAGCGCGCGCGATTTCGACCATTCGTTTGGCGATGAGCGGTCGCGCGATGCTGGTTCCAAGAAAATATTGGTTCTCATATAGCGCGCCGGCCTGAAACATCGGGAAAATAAAATCGCGCGCGAATTCTTCCTGAAGATCCTCGATGATGCATTTGGAAGCGCCGGTCTTCAGCGCTTTTTCCTCGAGGCCGGCTAGTTCTTCTTCCTGACCGATGTCGGCGCAGAAGGCGATGATGTGCGCGTCGTAGTTATCTTTGAGCCAGCGAAGAATGACCGAGGTGTCGAGTCCACCGGAATACGCCAGAACGATCTTCACGAATGTTTGATCTTCGATGTTAGAGGTTTGATTGCAATCCCTCACCTTAATTGTATCTCGACTGCGTCCCGCAGCGCTCGACCGCTACTCTTGCGGCTTTGCCGACCATGTCGCGGTTCCCAACCGCTCCATTCTCTCCCTTTCTTAAAAGGAGAGGCGAACGCCGCGAGCATTAGAACTGGGCGGCACAATACCTCTCCTCCTCGAACGAGGTGAGGAGTTGATTTGTGCGGGATCTAATCGCCAAACGAAATGTCGACGTCGCGGGCGGTTTGCACCATTTCGCCATGCGGTGGGACAAGTCGCAAGCGATTCACCGCATCGGCGATTGGAACGTGTCGCACTTGATAATTCTGGTAGCTGACCATGAACCCGAAGTGACCTTCGTTTGCCAATTGCACGGCTTTGACTCCGAAGCGTGTAGCAAGAATGCGATCAAGTGTCGTCGGTGCACCGCCGCGCTGCAAATGTCCGAGCACGCAGGAGCGCGTTTCTTTTCCGGTTCGTTCGGCGATTTCGCGCGCGACCACCTCGCCGATTCCGCCAAGACGAAATTCGCCACCTTCGATGTCGCGCTTGATTTGCTGACCGTCTTTTGGCCGCGCGCCTTCCGCTACGACAACCAGCGAGCCAAGCCGGCCAGCGGCTTCGCGTTGCTTAATCGCCGCGGCAATTTTGTCGTAATCGAATGGGATTTCGGGAATCAGAATAATATCGGCGCCGCCCGCAATGCCGCCATGAAGCGCGATCCACCCCGCGTGACGACCCATCACTTCGACGACCATCACCCGTTTGTGGCTCGTTGCCGTGGTGTGCAAACGATCAAGCGCGTCCATTACTTCCGCGACGGCCGAATCGAACCCGAACGTCATCGCCGTCGCTTCGATGTCGTTGTCGATCGTTTTCGGGACACCGATGCAATTGATGCCCGCTTCCTGCATTTGCATCGCCGTCGTCATCGAACCGTCGCCTCCGACGATGACCAGCGCCTTGACATGGAGCTCGTCTAAAACTTTCTTCGCGCGCGCGATCACTTCGCTGGCAACGACCGCGCGATCACCGGCGCCTACTTTTGCGATAAAATGGCCGCGGTTGGTTGTCCCGATGATTGTTCCGCCGAGGGCCATGATGCCTTCCGTGCTTTTGCGATCGAGCACGACATAGTCACCGGGCGGCAACAGACCTTCGAAGCCGTCGCGGAATCCGATTACCTCCCAGCCAAGTTTTTCGCCGGCGAGCACGACGCCGCGAAGGACGGCGTTGAGCCCCGGGCAATCCCCGCCGCTGGTGAGAACGCCAATGCAGGTCTTCATGATGAAGACACAATCAAAGCATTTTCTTCGAATCGACAAGGCGTCCGCCGGCCGCCCACTGATCGTAGAGCTGCCAGCCTTGGCCGATTAGTTGAGCGCCTTCGGCAAATCGACTGTTGCTGCCGAGCAGAACAACGATGATGCGACGCGGAAAAATTGTCACGCCTTGTCCTTGTTTCACGATTTCCGATTCACGGACCGCTGACAGAACCAAACATTCGCCGGCGCGTGCGGTTCGGCCGGTTTTCACGCCGTCGATCCCTTGCGTGCCCAGCAGTTCATTCGTGTTGCGCAAGGAGTAGCGCTGCTCTTTGCCTCCGCGTCGAAAGGAAATCTGGCGTTCCTTCTGTGAGATATAAAAGCGAAAACTCGCCTTGTTCAGAGCGTAACGGGTAAGACGAGCGAGATCTTCGGCGGTAGAATACGGTAGCGGCTTAACGTTTTGGTCGACGCCGTGCGGATTCACAAAACGGGTTCGTTCCATTTTCAATTGCTTGGCCAGCGCGTTCATTTGGGTAACGAACGCGTCGATCGCCGTCAGCTTCGATTTCTGTCCAGCGGAAGCCGGTCCCTGAATTGTCGATCCAACGTAACTCGCCAGCGTGTAAGCGGCGATGTTGTCCGACTGCACCAACGCCGCATATAGCAAATCGCGTAACGCAATTTCATCGCCCGGTTGAAAGCCGATGTTGTTTTCCAAGGTCCCGACAAATGCTGGCGGCGCCATCGTAACGGTCTGGTTGAGATCGCCGCCTCTATGCTCCGCCCAATCCAGAATCACCATCGCAGTGGCGATTTTCGTCAAACTGCCAATCTGGCGTTTCTGCTTCGATTCGTGTTCCTGTAAAACGAATCCCGTTTGGGCGTCAACGATGATGGACGCTTGAGCCGCAGAAGCCGAACGAAGTGCGCCAAAAAGAAGCGCGGCAGCGATGACAGTGGAGCGGCGTGGAAAAATCACGGGGAGCAGTTTGAAACGGCAGGACGTTAATCGCCGCCGTTGAGTTGGCAACCCGCGAAAACGCGAACCCCGATTTATTCGGGCAGACTGACGTTGGCGCGCTCGCCGTAACGATACGGATTCGCGCTTAAAGTCAGATAGATGCGCTCCGCCGCGTTCACGAGATCGAAGTGTGTCGCCCGACCGAGCCCGCTGGCCCGGACCGTTCCATGTCTGCCTTGGAAACGACTGCCGCCGGCCATGTCGAATTCATAAACGACTGTGGCTCGATCGACATCGGTGATCCGGACATGAAGTGCCAAGAAGGACCGACCGACGCTCAAACTACCGAAAAAGAAACGACCGAGCGGGCTCCCGCCATCCACCAATTGAAAGTGGCCTACAACCAGCCATCCGGTGCGCGGCGTTTCCGTGTCTTTCAAAATTCTCGCTGGCGCAATTTTTTCCAGTTGCTCTTTTAAATCGTTCGCAAACTCCACTGGCGTAATGGCTTTACGAATTGGCATTTCACCGTCGCTCAAGGCCTCGTCGCCTTTGAAGACAGCCGTGTCGATGCAGAACGGTCTAATATAGATGGCGCGCGGGCCGCTCGCCCCTACCCCGCAATTCGTAATCATATGGACGCCCTTTGAGCCGTAATCCTTGGCGTCGATAGCGCCGGCGGTTCGTCCCCCAGGGGTAGCCACCTCGGTTCTGGTGACGTACATATCCGCGCATGAACAAAGCAGGATGCTTGAAGCGATAACGATAACAGGTTTCATATGATTTAGTCCTGGCCGCGTCGGGCCTGTCTAAGGCACAAGGCGAACCGTTTCGCGATTTGTGATGCAACTCCCGTGCCGTTCGGAAGAGAAAAACGCCTCGGGACGCCCAATCCGCGTGCTAGCCCCCCACTTTGGGCGCCCGTGCCCGACTGATCAGCATTCGCATTACAAAATAAACGATGACGGCTGACGGGATTGCCAGAAACAACGAGCCAATGACTGCCGGCCAAACCAATCTCTGGAACACGTCCCAGTTCAGATAATCGTGCAACCCGAAGTGGAACCGGACTCGATGCGCCGGGGGCGGCCGGCGCAGCGCCCAGCAACCAACTTTGTATTCCGCAAAGTAAATGGCCGGCATTACAAAAATCAGAACATCGTGAACTGTGACCGCGATTGCGGCGGCGATCTTGTTACATCGACATATCCACGCCAGAGCAATCGAAAGAAGCGTCTTCAAACTCCAAAGCGGCGTGAATCCAAAAAAGATTCCGATAGCTGATCCGAGCGCGATCGAGTGCGGTGTGTCCGCCATCGTTACCAGCGTCATATGGTGATCGGCCAGCCAGCGTTTTTTTCGAGCCAGGAAGTCCGGCAAACGCGGTCCGGCACTGCGCTCTCCAACTGATGGCGACTCTGGCACGAGCGCGAGTCTAACCTAAAACAATTCCGGTGTCTGGGACGATGGCAGCGCGACCGATTGACCGAGCGCTCTCCTCAGCCGCGCCGCTGCCCGCGGTGCATAATCGAGATTGTTGTTGTTGAATACGACGTGCACGTCTTTCGTTTCCCGCGCGAGTTTCCGGCTCCGGTCGCAGACATCGGCGATCTCGTTGTCGGAATAATCGTAATTAAAACGCGAGGCAACGGTTTTGCCCGTTAGATACGCTTTGGCGTCGCGGCCGTGCAGACGCAGATAACTAAAATTCGGATTCGTGATCTCATTTAGCTCCGAAGGCACGACCGAGAAATGATCGGAGGCCGGCGCGTCAACGTTCACAAATCCGACTTTGCGTTTGCGCAGAAAATCGATTGTCGAGCTTAACTGATCGCCCACAACCCAGTTGCGGTTTCGGAACTCAAGCGCCAATGGATAATCGGCGAGCCCCTCGATCAAAGGTTCGAGCTCGCTCAGCTCATGTTTCCGCGGCGAAAACGCCGGCGAAAGTTGCAGCAGAAATACGCCAAGTTTTCCAGCGGATTGCAAGATCGACATCGCCCGCAGAAAAAATTGGAGTAGTGCCTGGCGCAACGTCGGCGAAGCACTCACCTTCCCTTTTGCGTCGGCCGGCACGAGCCGTTGCAATTCTTGCGGCAACAATTTTCGCGGCGTGGAGTGAAACGAAAAGAGTTGATGCAGCTTTACATCGAAAATGAAATCGTTCGGCGTCGTCGCGCACCACCGGTCTACCGTTCGCGCGTCCGGGACCGAATAGAAAGTCGAATTGACTTCGACCATGTCGAAATGCTGCGCGTACCAGGCGAGTCGTTCGTGCGCCGCCATTTTCTTTGGATACCACCGCTCGACAAATCCGGGATCTGTCCAGCTCGCGGTGCCGACCAGAATTCTACCGCCATTTTTCTTTGCCGCGCCCGTTGCGGTCACTCATTAAGGGAACCGCCTCAGCTGCAGAACGCAAATTTCCGCCGCGTCCAACGGCCGCGAGCGAATTACGTTTCTCCGTTTACCCGTAGCGCGCGTAATCGAAGACCATTTGCGCGTCCAGATCATTTAGCAGCGCTTCAAGTTCCTCGAGGTCCACCGGCTTCTGCAGGATGGCAATGGCTCCGATGTCCGCAAGCTCACTCGCGGGTCGGCTTGAGACGAAAACAATACGGGCTGCGGGGTCTTCGGTAAGAATGTATCGGGACGCCGTGGCACCGTTCAGCCGGGCCATGGTATAATCCATCAGCACAACGTCCGGGCGATAGGTATGATAAGCGCGGATCGCGTCCGCACCCGAAGTAACCACTTTGACCACGTGATGTTTGGCAGCATTGACCAACAAAGCCACCGTGTGACCGACACCCGGCTGATCATCAGCAATTAGGACGCGCATAGGGTTGAGAGCGTCCTTTGCAGAACTTTCTATGCCAGAGCCTTGGAATTTATTGAAAAATTAAAATTTCTGCCTAATCGCTTGATTGGCAGCGGTTTCTCTCCGTCAGCATAACTGCTCCATGTTTAGTTTGATTTGATTCCGAACCGCATCTCGCCAATAATGTCGACGCGGGGTGGAGCAGCCTGGTAGCTCGTCAGGCTCATAACCTGAAGGTCGCTGGTTCAAATCCAGCCCCCGCAACCAAATCACTTGCCGCGCGGACGCGTCTGCGCAAGTTTCACGCCGCTCAATCGAGCGCGAACGATCCAGAGTAGCTCAGTGGTAGAGCGGTCGGCTGTTAACCGATTGGTCGTAGGTTCGAATCCTACCTCTGGAGCCAATTTGAAAATGTTTTCGGTTTACATCCTCCAGAATTCGAAAGGCGCATTTTACATTGGCATGACTGACAACGTGGCGCGGCGGCTCGCGCAGCACAATTCTCGAAAATCAAAGTGGACAAAATCGAGAGGTCCATGGCGCGTTGTTTGGACAAGCAGTCGATTGTCGCCCTCCGAAGCGCGCAAACTCGAAACGAAATTGAAGCGGCAAAGAGGCGGTGATGGTCTCTACAAAATCACAGGGCTGGCTGGTGTCGCTGTTAATCCCGCGACCGCGGGATCGTAGGTTCGAATCCTACCTCTGGAGTGTTAAGTTGTTCATATTTAGCAACTTACCCGGAAACACTCGCACCGAGAAAGCTGACTTCTCCTGAGTCGAGCCTTGAGGCGAGGAGGTCCGAACCCTTTTGACAATCTTCGTCTTGGTTATTCCGCCGCCGTTCATCTTAAGACTCGATGGTCAAAGAGCAGCTCCGCAAAACGCGCTTCGTAAGAATCGCACGTGGGCGAATTGCCATCTTCATCAATCCACTCCGGGTGCTGCGCTCGGAGCGCATCGTGCATCTCGCGCTGAAGCTCCGCGTAACCCGGAACTTCAGTGACGAGGACTGACGAATGCGTTGTGTTCATCTCTCAACACCATACGTTTTCGCGCTGCGGAACCGGATTGAAGATGTGGTTCCAACTGCTGCCCGAATTAAAGATCGACATGTTCAAGACGAGCATCGGGTCGTGCCAACGGCTTCGCCGTTGGAAGAATTTCCGTTGTTTTGCGACGTGGGTTTGTTTGAGGTTTGTCGTTTTCATCTTTGTGTCTCCTTTCAGTGGTAGAGGAGGAATACTCCGAGGATGCCTAACAACGTGCCGATTACGGGACTAAGCAGTGCGAACCAGAGAGAGAAGTCCCATGCGACGCTGCTGTTAGGTCTTGCTTTCATCGCGCCATCCTTTCTGTGGTTCCGTTTCCATTCTTGACCCGCAGGACGATTTTTCCGTGAGTATGGCCCGATTGACTAAGCTCGTGCGCGCGCCGCGCTTCGCTGAGGGGAAGAATGCGATCGATTACTGGCGCGAGTTTTCCCGCGTCGACGATCTTCGCGATCTCGACGAGTTCCTGGCCGTTAGCTCGAGCGCCCAACCTGATCCCTCGAACGCCGTGCTCTTTTGCTTTGTTTTCGGACGGCTGCTGAACGAGCGAGACTAGAGCGCCTCCTTTTTTCAAAACCTGCCACGAACGTTCCTGCGTATCGCCGCCGATGGTGTCGAGCACAACATCGACATCGCGCACGATGCTTTCGAATTTCAGAACTGTGTAATCGATCAGTTCATCCGCGCCGAGCTCATAAAGCATCTCGTGATTTCTCGCCGAGGCAGTGCCGATGACGTGCGCGCCTTTCCACTTCGCGAGCTGCACTGCAAAATGACCGACTCCTCCGGCTGCACCATGGATCAAAACACGTTGGCGAGGCTGAAGCTGAGCCGTATCGAATAACGCTTGCCACGCTGTGAGCGTCGCCAAAGGCATCGCCGCCGCCCGCACGTGGTGAAGCGCGTTCGGTTTCAGCGCGACTTCGGATTCGCGCACGACAATGTATTCGCCGTACGCGCCATTGCGGGTGTGATCAGGCAGGCTGTAAACCTCGTCGCCTTTTTTAAACCGCGACACATTGGGCCCAACTTCCTCAATCACACCGGACACGTCCCAACCGAGGATGATCGGGAACGAGTGCGCGATGAAGTCTTTCATGTAACCGGCGCGAACTTTCCAATCGATAGGATTCACTCCTGCTGCATGAACGCGGATCAGGACTTCACCCTTTCCCGGCTTCGGACACGGCGCGGCTTCGTACTGGAGGACCTCCGGTCCGCCGTAGTTGTGAATTCGAATCGCCTTCATGGTTTGCGATTTCATTTGGGGCAGAGCGCCGATATGTTTGGTGATAGATTCAAGGGTTCTGGTCATTGTTAATTCCTCCTAGCCCTTGGCGCGGCTATTGCGGGCAAGCGAAAACGCGGTAATCGCAGCTGCAGTTTCCACTGAGTGCCGCCGGATTCGTTCTGCAGTCCGCAATACACTTTCGTTTTCATTTTTGTTTCCTTTCTTTGATTCATCTCTGTAAAGAAGGCTGTTTCGTTAGGCCTCGGTGCAACAGGGCAGGTTTTGCTCGACGAGTTCAAACAGCTCTGAATTGCTTGCCGGTTTCGGAAGAATCCGGTGTCCATAAACGCGCCGGCCATCCTTTGCCTCTTCGGCTGTAATGAGCGAAGTGAAGAAAACGATCGGCACGCCGTGCAGCGCCCAATCCGCTTCGAGTTGCGCTGCGACTTCGGGGCCGTCTTCTTGTGGCATGATAAGATCGACAAGCACGAGATCGGGCTTGAAACTGCGCGCCGTTTCCAATGCGCGGCGCGGATCGATCACCGTGCACGCGATATAGTTTCCGCTTTGGTCGAGAAGTAGCCGCGCACTGCGCGCGAACTTCGAGTTGTTGTCCACGATCAGGATCCGTGGCCTCTCGTTTGGCTCCTGAGTAAATTGTTCGTTCATATCGTTAATCCTCATCAGTTCGTGATCTCACGAGTTGTTCGACTGCGTGAATTGCTTCCAGCGCGTCGGGCCCTTCAGCGCGGACGCGTACGGTCGATCCTTCCGGCGGGTGAAGGGTCATCAGGTCAAGAACACTCTTGCCGTCCACTTCCGTGCCGTTGTAACGAACACGCACGTTGGAGTGAAACGGCATCATTGCCCGGACGAATCTGGACTCCGACCAGATGTAATGCCTCTTCCTTACCGTGAATTCCTTTTCCAGGTTCTTTGTCCCGTTCCGTTGATT
>QHPY01000116.1 GCA_003219215.1 Verrucomicrobiota bacterium
TGTTCGGGCATCTCGGATTTTTGGCGAACGCGCGCAACGCTTACGGATTCGTTTCTTTCATTATCTTTGCCACGGCAGTGAGTGACGTCGCCGCGTTCACCTTCGGCAAAATTTTCGGCCGACATCCATTGCGCAGCGAAATCAGTCCGAATAAAACGTGGGAGGGCGCGCTCGGCGCATTCGGTGTGGCGATGATTCTGCCGTGGCTCTTGCGATTTTCATTTCCGTTCTTCGGCACGCGCGAACTGATTCTCACCGGCTTGATTGTTGGAATCGGCGGACAGTTGGGCGATCTTTCCATCAGCGTGATCAAGCGCGACATTGGAACCAAAGACATGGCAGCGACCATTCCCGGCCATGGCGGCATTCTGGATCGGATCGATAGCTTGATTTGCACCGCGCCGCTGTTCATGCACATGGCCGGCTATTATTATCCGCTGCGATGAAAAGGCGGCGTTACGATTCCGCCAATGATGTCGAGCGAACGCCGCTCGAGCGACTCCGCCAGTTCCCGCGCGAGCCCGACATGCTTGTTTATGGATTGCGCTCGCTCGGAGCATTGATCATTCGCGCGTTACTGCGGGTTTATCATCGCTTCGAAATCATCGGTCACGAAAATCTCCGCACTAATCGTTCCCTCGTAATCGTGGCGAACCATTGCAGCCATCTGGACACGCTCTGCCTGCTGGCGGCGCTGCCGTTGCGAAAACTGCATCGTGCGTTTCCGGCCGCCGCATCAGATTATTTTTTCCAAAGCGTGCCGCGCCTTTGGATCGCTGCTGTAGTTGTGAACGCGCTGCCATTCGCGCGCCAGGTTCACGTCCGGCAAAGTCTCTCGCTTTGCGAAGAGCTGCTCAAAAATCCGGGCACAATTCTGATTATCTTTCCTGAAGGCACAAGATCGACAACCGGTGAGATTCGCGAATTCAAGTCTGGAATTGGCGCGCTTGTCGCCGGACGTGATGTCATCGTTGTGCCTTGTTTTATCGACGGATCCTTTAAGGCATGGCCGAAAGGCTGGCGACTGCCGAGACCACGGAAAGTTCGATTAATCGTTGGCTCACCGCGTAGCTATCGCGCTCGTAGAACAGACAAGGTCGACATCTACACGATCGCCGCGGAATTGCGCGAAGCGGTGAACGAACTGGGTGAAACAAATGGAAGCCATTGAGCAAACGTTTACGAGCTGGGACGGCGCCGAATTGTTTTATCGCGCCTGGATTCCGGATAAACGGCCAAACAAAGCACTGCTGCTTTTTCATCGCGGCCACGAGCATTCGGGTCGCTGGCAGGAAACAGTCGATTCGTTAGGCCTGAATGATGTCGCGATTTTCGCATGGGATGCGCGCGGTCACGGGCGTTCACCGGGAGAACGCGGTGCCGCAAACAGTCTTCACGACGTGATCAAAGATGTGGACGTTTTTGTCCGTCACATCGCCCAAGACTACCGCATCCCGCTCGAAAACATGATCGTGCTCGCGCATAGCCTGGCTGCCGTAACAGTGACCGCGTGGGTGCACGATTATGCCCCGCCGATTCGCGCAATGATTCTCGCGACGGCCGCGTTTCACGTGAAGCTTTATATTCCGTTCGCGATTCCGGGGTTGCAGCTGTTTCGACCGCGATTCGTGAAGAGTTATGTAAAAGCGAAAATGCTCACACACGACCGTGAGCAAGCCGCGGCTTACGATTCCGATTCACTCATCTTTCGGCAGATCGCGGTCAACGTGCTTCTTGATCTTCACGACACCGCGAAACGATTGCTCGCCGATGCGGGCGCAATACACATACCGACGTTGATGATAGGCTCGGGGAAAGATTGGGTCGTTAGTCTCAAAGCACAGCGCAAATTTTTTGACGGGCTGTCTTCGGCTGTGAAACGGACCCACATTTTCCCCGGCGCCTATCACGCAATCTTTCACGAGAACGAGCGACGCGAAGTTGTCGATCTTGTCCGCGAATTCGTTTTGGACTGTTTCGCGAAACCGAAAACCGCGCCTTCATTCATGAACGCGGACAAGAGCGGTCACACCTGGCGCGAATATGAACGCTTAAGAAACAACGGCAGCGTGAAGTTTGGAGTTGCTCGCGCTGGATTGAAACTCGCCCTGCGATTGAGTCATGGCATCGAGATTGGCTGGCGAAGCGGTTTCGATTCCGGACTTTCGCTGGATTACGTTTACAAAAACGAACCGGGCGGCTCCGGCGTTTTCGGCCGTTTGATCGACAAATCGTATCTCAACAGCGTCGGTTGGCGCGGCATTCGCGAGCGCAAAAAGAATCTGGAGAAAATGCTTCGCGATTTGATTTTAAAAGTGCACCGGGAAAATCGCGCGGTGAGAATTGTCGACATTGCGGCCGGCGCAGGCCGATACGTCATCGAGACAATTCGCGCGCTCCCGGAAATTCCGATCGGCGCGACGCTTTGCGATTACAAACAGGAAAACGTCGATGCCGCGCGCTCGCTCGCCGACGAATTAAGTCTCGACGGAGCTATCATTGCCCGTCGCGGCGACGCGTTCCATCGGGAATCGCTCGCGAGAATTCAGCCCCGCGCGACCATCGGAATTGTTTCCGGCCTCTACGAGTTGTTTCCGTCGAATGACGCCGTTCTCAACTCGTTGCGCGGACTTGCGGAAGCGATCGAGCCCGGCGGTTATCTCATTTACACGAATCAGCCGTGGCATCCGCAGCTCGAATTCATCGCGCACGTTTTGCGCAATCGCGAGGGCGAGCGCTGGATCATGCGTCGCCGCACGACCGCCGAGATCGATGAGCTCGTGCGCGCCGTCGGCTTCGAAAAGATCGACATGGAGATCGATCAATGGGGAATGTTCACTGTTTCGGTCGCGAAGCGTGCCTAACGAATGCGGGCGACACTCTTAATTTCACCTCTCCCTTTCCAAGGGAGAGGGCGGGGTGAGGGTTCGTGTGCGGCCCAATCCATATCCTCACCTCAATCCTCTCCCCTTTTCTAAGGAGGCGGAAGCAATGGCGCGGACTCGAAAAATCTAATGCGTGTCAAAGCGCTCTGGGCTTCCGTCGGATTGTCGATCCTGTTCCTCATCGTTTACAGCGGCTGCAACTGGATCACCGCGCGACGCGCGAACGTGGGCACAATTTATTTCGAATGGGAACGGAGAATTCCATTCGTGCCGTTTTTCATCTTGCCCTACATGTCGATCGATCTTTTTTTTGTTGCCGCGCCGTTTCTTTGCCGGACCGAGCGCGGATTGTCGATCTTAGCCAAGCGAATCGCGGCGGCGATTATCGTCGCCGGAGTTTTTTTCCTACTTTTTCCGCTTCGCTTCGCGTTCCCGCGGCCGCACGCCGACGGGTGGCTCGGCGCGATCTTCGATTGGTTTCGCGGAATGGACGCGCCTTACAATTTGCTACCGTCGCTCCACGCAGCGTTAATGTTGATTCTGGTCGAGGTTTATTTGCGTTACACCCGCGGCCTCGTGCGAATCGCGATTATCATTTGGTTTGTGCTGATCACACTTTCGCCGGTGATCACTTATCAACATCACTTGATCGACATCGCGGGCGGATTCGTTCTTGCCGCATTCTGCTTTTTGACATTTCGCGAACCGGATTTGTCCTCGCCACGGGCAGAAGAGCCATCTAATAATCGCCCCTTGCCCTTATGAACTACAACGAGCTCATTCAGCTCTACTTCGAGCGATCGAACGCGTTGCAAGGATATTGGAATCTTTATGTCGTTGTCGTGGGCGGACTCCTCGCTTTTTCATCTCTCCGCAAACAGCCAGCCGCAATCACGACCCTGATCGTGACCGTGCTTTTTGGCTTATTTGCGTATGAGAATCACGACGCGATCCAGGTTGCAACAGGGCAACGCCTGGCAACCCGCGAGGCAATTACAAAATTCGATCCGGGTGCCACTGGGCCGACTGCAAAGCAAGTGCGCGATATCTTGGAGCCCACGTTAACGCCGGCCAGCCACGCCAGTGTGCGAACGACGCATCTTACTAGCGATATCCTCGTCATCGCCGCGCTTTGGGCAATGGAACTTCGGCGACGAAGATCGAAGCAAACGCCGTAAAGAATTGGTAGGCCAAGCGGTGGCCGCGGCGACCTTGCCGAATATTGTTAATTGGCAGGCGGAGCGCCGGCCCTACAATTCTGCATGGCTTTGATCGCTGAAAATCTCGAGCGCGTGCGCGAGCAGATCGCCCAAGCGGCGGCGAAAGTGGGCCGCGCAGTTGATGAAATCGAACTGGTTGCGATTTCGAAAACGCATGATGCCGCGAAAGTGCGCGAGGCGATTGAAGCGGGACAAACCTTGTTTGGTGAAAGTCGGGTGCAGGAAGCGCGCGTCAAAATTCCGGAGCTACCATCAAACTTGCGCTGGCATTTCGTTGGGCATCTCCAGAAAAACAAGATTCGGCATGCGCTCCCGCTGTTTGAACTGACTCACAGCGTCGATTCGCTCGCGCTCGCGCAAGACATCAACCGCATCGCCGAAGAAGACGGTTTGCATCCACGAGTTCTGCTTGAGGTCAATGTAGCAGGTGAGGGGAGTAAGTTCGGCTTTCAGCCTGATAAGTTGCGCGCAGAAATGGAATCGTTGCTCGCGCTGCCACGGTTGTCGATCCTGGGGCTTATGACGATCCCGCCGATCGCCGAGGAAGCCGAAGCTTCTCGGAAATATTTTGTTCAGTTGCGCGAGCTGCGCGCTCGCGTGCAGACGGAGTTTCATGTCGATCTTGCGCAGCTCTCGATGGGGATGACGCAAGATTTCGCGATCGCGGTTGAAGAAGGCGCAACGCTGGTCCGAGTGGGGACGGCGATTTTTGGAGAACGATCGAAGCCAAGACAAGAATAGGTGGATCGGCCGCTTCGCGAGCGATGCTAATTCAACTCGGTCTCGCCGACATTACCATCGAGCAAGGGACTGCTCGATCCACCAAACCCGAGAATTGCTCTCAAGATCGACATCATGGTAGGATTGAAACCTCATGCGTCTGGAGCCGACGAACATTCAGCAAATCGGCAATGAACTCGCCATTCAATGGAACGATGGAACGGAGTCGTATCTCGATCTCCAATTTCTCCGGCGCGCGTGTCCATGTGCGGCCTGCGGCGGCGAGCCGGACGTGCTCGGAAATATTATGTCCCGCCCAGGCGGGATGAGTTATGCCGACAACAGCTTCGAGCTCGCCGGTTTCGAAATCGTCGGCGGTTACGCAATTCAGCCGCGTTGGCGCGACGGTCACGGCACCGGCATCTACAGTTTCCAATATCTTCGACGGTTGTCGCAGCCCGTGACGCCGACATGAAACGAGCAACGAAAAGTCTGATCGTTCTGTTGTGCGCCTCGTTGTGCGCCGGCGGTACGATGCTTTCGCTCAAAGAGCGTGCAAGCGATCACCGCCATAAGACGAAAGTGGCTCCGATCAATAACCGTCAGTCGAAGCGCGCGGGTTGGATTTTGGTTTAGGTGTAGTGGCGGCCGTCGGAATCGTAATCCTTAGCAGCGTCGTTCCATCACTCCGCGGCTTAAGTTGGCGCTCTTGTAACGTCGCCGGGGCGAGAAAGAATTCGCCCGGGCGAAGATTGACATCGGCGCAGTTAACCGAGCCGGTGAGACAGCAAGCGATGGTAAACTGGCCAAGCGGCGAGATTTCGCGCGGCGAATTAAGATTCCATTTTTGAATTTCAAAAAGATCGTGCTTAATGAGCAGCTCGCCTTTTGGCTCAATTAGTTTCGGCGCGACATCGTTGAAGTCGATGGCTTCGAGTGCTTGATCGACATGCAATTGGCGTGGTTTGCCAGTTGCTTGATCGACGCGGTTCCAATCGAACACGCGATACGTGGTGTCGCTGTTCTGCTGGATTTCGACCAGCATATTTCCCGCGCCTACAGCGTGGAACCGTCCAGCCGGCAGAAACATTGCATCGCCAGCTCTCACTTTGACCGTGTGGACTTCATCGGCGGCTGAGCCGGCGCGCAGCGATTTCTCAAATTGCTGGCGGGTGATTGTTTTTTTAAAACCGACAAAAAGTTCAGCGCCTGCGTCGGCAGCTGCCACGTACCAACATTCTGTCTTCGACTCGCCGCCAAGTTTCGCGGCGATTTTTTCCGGTGGGTGGACTTGCAGCGAAAGTTTCTCCTGGGCGTCGAGTAGTTTGATTAGAAAGGGGAAGCGAGCCGCTTCTGGCAGTGTTCCGAAGATTTCTTGTCGGTGTTGCGACCAAAGTTCGTGCAGCGTTTTGCCTTTCAACGGTCCGTTGCTCACGACGCTTTGTGCTTCCGGTCGATCGACAATTTCCCACGACTCGCCGATCCGCTTGTTTGCCGGCAAATTTTTCCCGAAGAGGTCCGCGAGCTTACGGCCGCCCCAAATGCGCTCCATGAAAATGGGCTCGAAAGTGAGGGGACTGGCGCGGCGGGGCGGCGAGTTCATGTAATCGCCGCCAAGGTAAGGTGCGGACGCCCTTTGACAATCGCCGGCCGTTATTGCGGTAGCTTGTCCGCCAGCACATCCGCCTTTTCGATCTTCGGTGGCTGCGCCAAAAGGTCGGACGCCTTTTGCATCAAGGCTTCGGCAACCTTTCCAGAAAGATGCGCATCTCGTCCGGATTCATCTGGAAATGCATCGAAGATGCCGAAAGTCGTTGGTCCAAATTGAATCCCAAACCAGGCAGTCGTAGCGGGCTCTTGCAGGACCAACGACTGCCCGTCGCGCAAAAACTTGGCGACATCGTTCTCTTTGCCCGATTTTGCTTCCAGCCGGACGAATATTGCTCTCTTGGTCATTTGGGTCCTCTCGTTTGTTTACAATCAAAACGTTTTCCATACTGAGAATGGTTTCATCTTTGTGAGGAACGGCGTCAGCTCTTAGGTTGCGCGGCTCGGAGTACGTCCTTGAAAAATTTCCTTAAACATTGGCTGCCGGTCTTGATCTGGCTGGGCGTGATTTTCCTCGGTTCGACCGACATGCTCTCAGCCGAACA
>QHPY01000117.1 GCA_003219215.1 Verrucomicrobiota bacterium
AACGGCATGCAGGTTCCGGATGATGAGG
Organism: Verrucomicrobiota bacterium; assembly: GCA_003219215.1. Lineage (GTDB taxonomy): Bacteria > Verrucomicrobiota > Verrucomicrobiia > Chthoniobacterales > UBA10450 > AV40. The sequence continues at coordinate 29 of QHPY01000117.1, forward strand.
TGTGTGAAAACGCTGCTCTCGAGCCGAAATTCGAGTTTCAAGTTTTCCTTCGCCGCATAATGCAGAGCGATGCGATGTCCCAGGCCTAGCAACAGTGGCCGATGGAAAATGAGAAAGAGTCCACCCAAAATCCCGAGCCCGATTAAGGCGCGGCGACGCCAATTTCGGTGCTGGAGACTCGTCTGGCCATTTCCGCCCACGACGGTTTAACTCTACCGACCGAGGGCAAAGCGCAAATCGGCCGATTTAGGAACGCTGGAAAAGACACCTCGTGAGTTCGTCATTGCGGGGAAACGCGGGCCGCGCCACGCTTGTCCAACAATCGAAATGAACCCGGACAAGCTTTTCGACTATCTCGAAGGCAAGCTGTCGCCTAGCGAGCGCGCAGAAATGGAAGAGCGGCTCATGTCGGATTCGCAATTGCAGCGAGAGCTGGCGATTGCTCGTCAAATTCACGCCGATATGCGCGACTCGCGCGAGATCCTTGGCGTCGCAGGACCAACACTCGAAGAACGCGGCGCCGTGCTCGGCCGCCGGATCGCAATCGCGTTTGCTGTGCTCGTTTTTGCCAACGTCGCGTTTGGAATTTACGCGATCGCGTTCATGAAAAAGAAAGAGAGCGCACGAAGGAGCACGGAACAAAATCGAACCGAACTAGCAGAAAGTCTGGCCAGGTCGGCGACAGTGGCACTTCCCACTCCGAGTCTGGATGTCGATGAAATCAAATTCACCGCGCCAGTTGCGGAGCAAGATAAATTGGCAAACAAAGTGATCGCCGCTGCAAAGGAGGTCGGCGGCTCAGGAACAAAAGGCCTCGCCGATCAGCAGGGCGTTTTACTCTTCGCCGAAGTTCCAACCGCGCGATTGAATGACTTTCGCGATTCGATGAAGAAGCTCGGCGCAACTGTGCCCTCGTCCCCAGCCGAGCCGGGCGCCGGAGAAAAGGCGATTCTCCAAGTGCGCATCGTCAGCGCGCAATGATCGGGATCACGTTCGCGCTTCCGTCGGAAAGTTCTGACTTGGTCCGGCGGCTTCGGGCGGTTGAGCGTTGCGACAATTTAATTTCAGGAAACGTCAACGGAGGCGATGTAGCCATCGTGCATACAGGAGTTGGAGCTAGGAATTGCAACCAGCGGCTGGAAATCCTCCTTCACAAGACGCGACCGCGGCTTGTAATTAGCTCCGGTTTTGCGGGCGCCGTCACCGAAAAGTTGCGCGTTGGCGATTTGGTTTTGGCCCAGAATTTCTCCGACCCACAGCTGCTCGCCAGCGCGGAGCGAATTTTGCGCGACCGCCAGCCGCGCCTCGCGAAACTTTTCACATCGACATCGATCGTCGATTCGATTTCGGAGCGAAACGAAATCGCGCGGGCAGCCGACGCGGCAGCGGTCGACATGGAAACAGGGGCCATCGTCGCAGTCTGCAATGCGCACGGCGTTCCGTTGATTTCTCTTCGTGCCATCAGCGACACCGCTAGTCAGCCGTTTCCAGCGCCGCCATCGGTTTTGTTCGACAGTGAACGCCAGCAAACAAGTTACGGGCGATTACTTGCCTATTTATTGAGACATCCCGGATTGATTTGGCCGTCGTTTCGGTTTGCCCGGCAAATTGCACGCGTTCGCGCAGCTTTAACCGAAGCGATTGTCGCGCTCGTCAGCGAATTGTAGGGCAGGTGCATCGTCTGCCATTCGGCAACCGGAGCGGTTGCCCTACAAATTTTTCGCCGGCTCGATGTGGACGAGGACGTCGGCGATACGCGGATCGCTTTCTTGAAGGGCTCGCTTCACTTCATGCGCAATATGATGACCTTCCCGAACCGAAATCTTGCCATCCACTTTAGCGTGAAGATCGACATAAAAACTGAGGCCCATTTTGCGGACAAAGCACTTATCAATTTCGACAACACCTGGAACTGACGCCGCCGATTCGCGGACACGATGGACAATTGCACCGCGCGGCGCGGTATCGAGAATCTCGTAGAGCGCGGGCCGCAACAGTCGCACGCCAATACTGGCGATTACGAGGCAAACGAAAATGGCGGCCCAATTATCGGCGCTCCGCCATTTCTCACCGCCGATCAACGCGATTGAAATTCCCACGAACGCCGCGATCGACGTTAGAACGTCAGCGCGATGACGCCAGGCATCGGCTTCGACCGCGATACTTTCGATCGAGCGACCGAAACGGATCACGTAACGAAAGAGCGTTTCCTTGACGATGACAACCATCACGAGAATCAGCAACGTGAACGAGGCCGGCGCGGAATGCGGTAAGAACATCGTGCGCGCGCTTTCCACCGCAAGCGCGACGGCTGCGATGAACACACTGCACGCGACAAAAATCGCAGTCAACGGTTCGGCCTTGCCGTGACCATAAGGATGCGTGGCGTCCGGCGGCCGCGCGGCAAAACGCAAGCCGCCCCAAATCGCGATTGAGCCGGCAACATCGAGCGCCGATTCCATTCCATCCGCAATCAGTGCATAAGCATTTCCAAAAAGGCCGCCAGCGATTTTGATGATGGCGAAGGCGATGTTCACAATCAAACCAATCAGCGCGAGACGCGCGCCGGTTTGCAGATTGCTCGCGACAGGCTGAGGATGCGGCGCCGAATTCATCGAATGAGCAAAACTATAAAGGCGATCGTTTACGAAAGGCACGGAAATCCGGCGGAGGTTTTGCAAATTCAAACGCAACCGTGGCCGAAGCCGGCGGCGGCCGAAGCCATTGTGGCAATGCGCGCGGCTCCAATTAATCCAGCGGACATCAACGCGATCGAAGGAAAATATCCTGGCCGACGCGAAGTGCCGGCGGTCCCAGGATTCGAAGGCGCGGGCGTGGTTGTTGAAGTTAGCGCCGACGTCTCGACCATCACCCAAGGTGCGCTGGTGATTTTGCCGCACAACATCGGGACCTGGCGGGAAGCGCTCGCGGTCAAAGCAAGTGAACTCGTAGCCGTGCCGCCGGAGATTGAGCCAGTGCACGCGGCGCTGTTGAAAATTAATCCAATGACCGCGTGGCGTTTGCTCCATGATTATGTCGGTCTTGCCCGCGGCGATTGGTTAATTCAAAACGCGGCAAACTCGGCGGCGGGCCGGGCGGTGATTCAAATTGCACACGAGCTCGGTTACAAAACGGTGAATGTTGTACGTCGCCCCGAGCTGATCGACGAATTGCGCGGCGAAGGCGGCGACATTGTTCTGGTCGATGGCGACAAATTGTGCGACGAAGTGAAAAACGCGACCAGCGGCGCGGCGATTCGTCTCGCCTTAAATGCTGTCGGCGGCGAGAGCGCGCTGCGTCTGGCCAATTGTCTCGCGTTCGGAGGAACGCTGGTCTCGTTTGGCGCAATGAGTTTGCAGCCTTTAAAAATTCCGACCGGTCTGCTCATTTTCAAAGACCTCCGGTTCCGCGGAATCTGGATCAATAAATGGTACGACGACGCGACGATGCAGGAACGAATGGAAGCATTTAAGCGGCTGTTCGACATGGCCAAGCGCGGTCTACTAAAGACGAAAGTGGAGAAGGCTTACCCGATTGATGATGCGAAAGCGGCCGTGGCGCACGCGGCGCAAAGCAAACGCAGCGGCAAAATCATCTTCGAATTCGGAACCTAGTTTGAATTGCTCGATCACTTTTTTTCTCCGCCTCTCCTCTTTCAAAGAGGAGAGGATTGAGGTGAGGAGTTTCCGGTTCATAGAAGCAACCCTCACCCTACCCTCTCCCTTAACACCGAAGCGGGAAATCAAAGCAATAGAGAGATGTCGAAGGTAATTGTTGTCGGTGCAGGGACTAACGGGGTTACTTCCGCGATAGAGTTAAAAAAACGCGGTCATCAAGTTACGCTTGTCGACCCTGGTCCCCTGCCCCATCCACTCGCCGCTTCGACCGATATCAGCAAAGCGGTCCGAGCCGCTTATGGTCCGGACGAAGATTACACTGCGCTCGCCGAGCGTTGCATCGAGCTTTGGCGAAAATGGAACAGCGAGTTCGGCGTCGAGCTCTATCACGAGACGGGCGTTTTGTTCGTTTGCCAGCACCCGATGCGGCCCGGCGATTTTGAATATGAGAGCTGTCGGGTCTTGGAAAAACAGGGGCACCGGTTAGAAAGATTCGATTCGTTCACGTTCCATGAGCGTTTTCCAGCGTTCGCTCCGGCCCGATTTCAGGACGGCTTCTTTGATCCGGACGCGGGTTATGTCGAAAGCGGCCGCGTGGTTGCGACACTAGTCGAACACGCGAAATCGATTGGCGTTGAACTGCGCGAACGAGCGAAGTTCGTCGCGCTCAATGAAAACGATGATCGCGTCCATGGAGTTGTTTTGGACAATCGCCATCGAATCAACGGAGACGCAGTCGTGATCGCGGCCGGCGCGTGGACGCCGTACGTGCTGCCATTCACAAAAAAATTTCTCCAGGCGACGGGGCATCCGGTTTTTCATCTCAAACCGGACAAGCCGGAGCTTTTTTTGCCGGAGCGCTTTCCATTTTTCGGAGCGGATATTTCGACGACGGGTTACTACGGCTTTCCGCTGAACCAGGGCGTCGTCAAAATCGCGAACCACGGTCCCGGGCGCGAGATGTCACCGGATTCTGCAGAGCGCGTCGTTACTGCTGAAGACGAGAACGCTTTGCGCGAATTTCTAAGATCGACAATCCCCGCGCTGGCTGAGGCGGCGATCGTTTACACGCGCGTCTGCATGTATTGCGACACGAACGACGGAGATTTTTGGATCGCAGCCGATCCGCAGCGTTCGAATTTAGTGATCTCAACCGGGGATTGCGGACATGGATTCAAATTCGCGCCGGTTTTAGGCGAGATCACCGCCGACGCAGTCGAAGGTAAAGCAAACCCATTTCTCCAAAAATTCCGCTGGCGGCCCGAGATAAAATCCGGTGAAGCGAAAGAAGCGGCCCGCTTCGCACCGAATTAACTTTGCGGCGCGGACTGCGCCGGTTCTTTTTTCGGCTGGCGCCTGAGTAACGTGATCTGTTTGATTCGCGCGGAATCAGATGGACTCCAGGTCGCGATGTCCGGATCGTCTTTGAAAGCGTTGTGGACGATGCGGCGCTCGTAGGAGTTCATCGGTTCAAGCTGAAGTGATCGTCCAGTGGCGCGCACGCGCTCAGCAAGTTCACGAACGCGTTGCACAATCCGGTCTTCGCGCATTGAGCGATACATTTCGCAATCAACGACAACTTTCGGCGCGTCTTTGTCCTTCGCCTGCAAGAGGCGGTTGAGCAAGAATTGCAATGCTTCCAGCGTTTCGCCGTCGCGTCCAATCAAACGGCGGCTTTCCTCGGTGTAAATTTGCAGGACCGGATTGCCCGCTTCGTTCTGCGACTCTTCGATTTGAACGACGAAGCCGAGATAACCAAGGATGGTGTCGAGCAATTCTTTCGGCGTCATCATTTTCGTTTTCCGGCGGGCACGCGTTTTTCCAGCGTCGGCATCGGTTGGCGTTTGTTGTAGTAAAATTGCACGATACTGAAAAGGTTTTGCGTGGTGTAATACAATGCCAGAGCCGCGGCAAAATTGTAGCAGATAAACAGAAAGATCAGCGGCGTAAACATCATCACGCGGCGCTGCGTGGCGTCGCCCGTCTTCGGCGTCATCGCCATCAGCCAGATCTGGCTCGCGGCCATGCAAAGCGGGATGATGTTGATGGGCCAGCCGAGCACGGGCAAATACGCAACGGTGTCCGGTTGCGACAAATCGTGCACCCACAAAAATTGCGCGTTTCGCAGTTCAACCGCCTGGCCGAGCATTTTGAAGAGCCCGAAGAAAATCGGGATTTGAATCATCATCGGCAAACAGCCGCCGACCGGATTGATCCCATAATCCTTGTAGAGCTTCATCACTTCCTGGTTCATGCGCGTCGGATCGTCCTTGTATTTTTCGCGCAGCTCCTGAATTTTCGGATTCAGGAGCGACATCCGCCGCATCGAAAGGTTGGCTTTATTTTGGAGCGGCCAGAGCACGATCTTAATAATGGCGGTGAGCGCGAGAATGGATGCGCCGTAAGAACCGAGAAAACCGTGGAGCCAGTTGAGAAAATTGAGGAGAAACTGGCTAACGATCTTAAATATTCCAAAATCCATGATCTCGGCTTCGTTGTGATCGAGCTGGGCGAGACGATGATAGAGTTTGGGTCCTGCCCAAATTTCGAAGCGCGCACTATAAGTTTGGCCGGGCGGCAATTGAAAACCGGACATCCGCAATGCGCCGGTAAGTCCGTACATTTTTTGTTCAGGCGAAATATCGAAACGGCGGCCCCAAACCCCGTTGGCTTTCGCGGTCAACGGCGCGATGAGCGTGGTAAAAAATTGATCGCTGACCGCCGCCCAATCGGCATTGGCGAGGTCTTGTTGATAAAACGGCTGCGGCGCGCGCTGCCCAATTCCGAAAAATCCGCTTCCCCCGCCGAACCAATTGACATCGACCCCCTTCGCCTTGCCGTCGAGGCACCAAACGAGTCTGGTGTAATACGAATAATCTTTCGGGTGAATCGGCGCCGCTGACCCAAGCGCTACGAAGTAACCAGGATTCGTGTACGGCTGCGCACCGCCGTTCACAAGATCAACATCCATCTCGGCAAGAAAGTTGTCTTTTTTCTCCTTGCTCGGCGGAAAGAAAAATTTCTTTCGAACGATGACGTTGTCGGCGTTCCGCTCACATTTAACACTGCCATCCGCTTCCCGGCTCAACGCAAACTCATCCAGTTTGGGCGCGTTCGGTTGTTCGATCATCGCGCCGATTGGCAGCTGATCTTTAGAATTAACGATAACGCGCTGATCACCCTGGCCGATCTGATTGAGCAAAGTTGCTTCGCGAATGCCGCCGCCGCGATTCGTTAGGCGAAGTTCGACATCGTCATTTCGCAAAATTTCGGCCTTTTCAGCGAACGCCGGAGTCGCTTCAGCTGCCGGAGTCGCAGTCGCGGCTGCGGTCGGTGAAGGTGGGGTTAGAGGAGCCGCCGATGCGCTAGCGGTTGCAAGTGGCAGCGGGGTTGGGGACAACGCGGGCGGCACGGGACGCGGCGGCTGGTGTTTGCCCGTCCACCAAGTCCACGTCAGTAAACCGATGACGCAAAGTATAACGACGATCCACGCGGTTCGATCCATAAAATTGGTGGCGCCCGTTATTCACAGACCAGCGAGTTGGCAACCCTTCGAGCGCAAATTTGTTTCGGGACCGGATCTTGTCCGGAGCCGCCCCACGGATGACAGCGCGCCAAACGTTTTAAACCGAGCCAGCCCCCTGAGATAATGCCGTGCGTTTCGACCGCCTCTAAAAAATAATGCGAGCAGGTCGGCTCAAAGCGACAACCCGATCCAGGACCGCCCAACGTGGAGAGCATGGGCGAAATTGTCAGTTGATAAAACCGAATCAACCCACGTAAAACTTTCAGCATCGAGTCGCTAGAATAGAAGCGCGCTTGGCCAGACGCAACCACTCAGCTTCCAACTGCTCATAGCTCGCGTGGGCAGCACTCGCTCGCCCGATCGTCACGATCCATGTCGCCGGAGCGATCTCGCGCTGACGTTTGCGAACGATTTCACGCAGGCGACGGCGCACGCGGTTGCGCACAACCGCGGAGCCGAGCGCACGCGAGGTAACAAATCCCGCCCGAAAAGGACCGCCATCGTTCAATAAAACGACGCTAATCACGAGTAGCCGGCCGCGATGCACGCGGCCGTTCTTTTTGACGTGCTCGAACTCTGCTGGTCGCGTCAGTCTGCGATT
>QHPY01000118.1 GCA_003219215.1 Verrucomicrobiota bacterium
CAACAGCGCGACTTGGACGTCTGCGCTGCCGGTGTCCTTCCCGTGCAACTGGAACTGCTTGATATCCACCGTTTCCGTATTCTCAGCCATTTCGAAGCGCCTATTGTAAATGAAGAACGTCCTTGCGCAAGCGCCGGCTATTTCGGCGGACTCCTATGTTCCCCGGATCACCCCGCGCTCGTATTCCCTCGCGATTCGCAGGCCGATGATGATTAGAAACAGAATCTCGCCGATCACGATTCTCAGAACCGGAAGCTGAATTGGAAGGTCCATAACGGAATAAATCAAAATGGCAAAGGCAACCAATCGGGTGGACACCAATTGTCGCGCGCAGCTTGCGAGCTAATCAACTCGCGTGAGTAATGGCTTCGACCGGACGGCGCTCTGTCCAGTGGTCGACGATTAAGTTGGTCCGGCGCCAAAGCGGAAGGTCCGCCTTGGCGCTTTTCTACGGCGCGACGAGTCGACATCACACGCGCTGGTGACATGTCGCGTTTTCAAAACCGCGCACCAGCTCTGCGACCTCATTGTTGGTCGCGCAATCGCGCGTTTTCAATGCATCATGGCCGCGCCCCATTTGCTCCAAACCCAAAGCAAAAGAAGTGCGCCGATGATCGACATAATGAATCCAGCCGGGTGAAACGCCGAGCCAGGTGTTGGCCGTGAGAAGAGGCGCCCGATCAAACCGCCGATGATGGATCCGCCGATACCGAGAAGCACCGTTAGCAAGAAGCCCATTTGGAACCCCATGAAAGACTTGGCAATCCAGCCAACAATGAAACCTACAATGATCGACCAAATGATGTGTAACATGAGGCTAATGCTAAGCGTGTGGTTGGCTCGGAGGCGATTCTTTTCTTAAGGTAAGATCGATTCGCGTTCGCTGAAGCCACAGCGTAGCAAGCATCTACTTGCGCTGACGGTTCGCTTCGTCAATCGCGAGATATTCATTGCGAGGCGGACTGAAAGTATCTAAGACGCGGGTTTCTTCCATCGTCTCGACGCCGTGCGGGACGTTGCTCGCGAGATAATGTGAATCGCCCGCCGCCATTTCGTGTGGCGTTCCATCGACAATCAATTTCATTCGCCCCGACAAAACATGGACGATCTGTTCCTGCGGATGCTGATGCGCCGGCATTTTGCTGCCAGGCTCAAGCGTCGCGACCATTTGATACATTGTTTTTCCACTCGCCACCGTTTGTCGTTTGATGCCGGGACAAATTGTGATCCAGGGATTCTCTTTTTTCATAAGTTAATCGTTCGGCTCGATCCTAATCCGAAAATGGTAGGATGAAATGTTCATTCGCTTGAGCAGATAAAAGCGGTGAGCGTCGAACCGCTCTGCTCCGGAATCGAGCTCGAGATTTTCGCAGTCGTACTCGCGTGCCTGTTTAATTAACCAATCAAGCAGCTCGCCACCAAAACCGCGCGACCGGTCACCTTCACGCGTGACCAGGTCGTCGACGTAAAGAAATTTTCCGGAGAAGAGCGATTCGAGGAATCGATAGCCGGCAACGGCGCAGACTTCTCCGTCAAATTCAAGAAACGCCAGCAAGTATCTTTGCTTCTGTTGGCGCAGCACGCGCTCGACAAAATGTTCGGGATCTTGAAAGAGCGGACGCAACTGGCGCATGACCGGGTGACAACGGCGGATTTGGGCTGGTGTGTTCGCGATCGTAATTTGCGAATTCTTCATGTCGTTCTCAAGCGATCAATGACGAAACCGGAACGACGAAGCTCGAAGTAATGACGGATGCCGAAACTCTGACCAGTCGCCTTGTTCCTCGTTGGTCGCTTATTTGTCATTAGTGCTTTGTCATTGCTTTCATGTCGATCCTGTCTCGCGTTTACCGTCGTACCAGATGTGAAGACCGGCTCGTGAACGGCCGGCGCGGGGGCCCCGGAGAATAACGCTCAGAAAATTCCCCAGAATTTCGCGTGCGGAATACATTCGCAGTTTGCGACCGGAGGTGGCGGCCGGGTCACGCAGAATCTTGAAACGCCCAAGCTTTCGCAACGCCATACTGAAATAAATTTCTTCTCCGATAAAGAGCTTTTCGTCGAATCCACCTACCGCGTCGAAGTTCTTGCGCGTTGTAAAAAGAAACGCGCCGGCGCCGAAATTAAATCCGAAATACAGCGCGCAGAAGGCTTTTAAGAAAATGTGCGCCCAAACCGGAATGGTTCCGCCGACAACGATGCGCGCGCCACCACCGGCGCAGCCTTCTTCGAGCGCTGCGATTGCGCCGCCAACATGCTTCGAATTTATGCGGGTATCCGCATCGACAAAGAACAAAATCTCTCCCTTAGCTGCTCGCGCGCCGGCGTTACGTGCGGCTGCAATTTGCCGGCGATTGGTTCGAACAACCTGTGTGCCGGCATTTCTCGCAATGTCTGACGTCTCGTCGCTCGAAGCGTCATCGACGACGATGATTTCGTAGCGTTTGCCAGGGCGAATCCGTCCTTCGGCCGATCGATCTTCTGCGGCCTTGCGGATCGCCTCGATCGTCGCCGGTAGCTCTAGCTGTTCATTGTAGGCCGGGATGATGAAGGAAAGATCCATCTCACTGCTGTTAATCCTGTCTATTTTTCGCTGAATTTGATTCCGACTTTCTGCACTTCGCGATAAGGCAGGAGCCAGATGAGTGATTCGTCGTGAAGATCGACAACCTGGACGCGATTGCCCCAGGGATCGCGAAAATCGCAGCGGAACGGCGGCTCGAGTTTTAATTTGTACTTGCCGGTCAACTTCTTACGGACTTTCTCAAGCTGTTCTTCGTCGCGCACCATGATTCCGAAATGGCGCATGTTGCCGGGCTGAACTTTTTCAACTTCGAAAACCGCGAGGAATTGGTGCTCGCCCAGTTTGAAAAAGGCGTCGCCTTCGCCCCGGTCGAGCTTTTCCAGATTGAAAACATCTTGATAGAACGCGACCGCTTTCTCGATGTCATCGACTTCGATCGCGACGTGATTGCATCCGTAAACCTGCACGCTCATTTTCGAATTTACATCGATCCGCGCTGAGCCCAAAACGTAAGATCGACATGGATGAGTTCAGTTACCTCTCCGTTCTGATCTCGGTCATCCTCGGTCTGGCGGTAACGCAAATTCTAAAAGGGTTCCGCGGAATCTTGCTGTCGCGGGCGCGGGTTCGGATTTACTGGCCGGTCATTGCCTGGGCTGCGTTCTTGCTTCTGATTTGTTCGCAGAACTGGTGGTCGATGTTTGGGATGCGAAACCGGCACGATTGGACGTTCCTCCAGTTCACAATGGTGCTGCTGAACACAGTTTTTATTTACATGATGACCGCGTTGGTCTTTCCCGACTTTTTTGGCGAAGGAGCTGTCGATCTAAAGGAGAATTTCTATGCCCAGCGCGGATGGTTTTTCACGCTGGCCTTCTCCACCATTGTTATCAGCGTATGCAAAGATATTGTTCTCGATGGCAGACTGCCAAACACGACGAATCTCATCTTCCACGTGATCTTCGGCGTAACGTTATTCATCGGTGCGTTGACGCGCTCGGAGCGTTACCACAAAGGACTTATTGTTTTTGGCAGCGCGCTCTTCGTCGTTTATATCGTCGTGCTTTTCGGACGAATTCACTAGGTTCGACCCAGTCATCGCATCAACCGCTCCAAGACTTTGATCATTTCCGTGCTCCGGCCGCGGATCTCTTTTCGGTGCACTGCGGCCAATTCGTCGATCAACTTCTCGCCTTCGGCGGTAAGTTGAACTTGGCGCCGGCGCCGGTCAGCTTTAACTACTTCGCGGGTGATGAGTTTTCTTTCCGCCAAGCGGTCGACAATGTTGACAGCGGAATGATGTTTTACCTGAAGGCGCTCGCTCAGATGGGAGATGGTCAAGCCTCCAATTGAAGTGAAGGCCCGGATCGCGAGCAAGGCTTCGTATTGCTCCGGGCTGAGGTTGCCATTTGCTTTGAGGAAATCTTTGCTGAAGCGGAGGAACTTTCGCAGCAGGTAGCGAAAATTCGCCAGCGCTTCGTAGTCATCGGCGGTAAGTCGGGACATGCGAGCTACTCGTCGGACTGCGCCTCACTAAACATCGACCTTCGATATATTTGGCATGGTGCCTGCTATTCTTTCTAATATATATGAATACGTCCGCAGCAAAGTCGCATAAAGGCTTCACCCTCGTCGAGATCATGATTGTGGTCGCGATCATCGCGTTACTCGCGGCGATCGCGGTTCCGGGGTTCCTCCGGGCGCGCAAACGCTCGCAAGCCAGCCGAATTCTGAACGATCTGCGCATGATCGACTCAGCGGTTGACCAGTACGCGATCGAAACCAACCGGAAGACCGGCGATGTGGTCAAGGTCGCCGATTGGACGAATTACTTGAAAAAGGATTCGCTCCTTTACAACAACGGCAAGAGCCTTCTGGGTACCGCTTATGGTGACCAGACGGTGGACACCATCCCGCAGGTGCCAGGCTCGGACCTCGCCGTGTTGTCCGACGTAGCCAACACCGGTTTCTGGTCGCCTTACGGTCCGTAACGCGATTTAGTTCGGCAAAATTTTAAGGCGCAAATTTTGTCGGCGGCTAGATTTCTCCTTTTCTGAGTCGTGGTGGATCGACAAACAACGATCGATCAGTTGGACGAGCTTCTCCCGCTGGCGGCGCAGTGGGCTGCGGAACAGGAACGGCACGTCCTCTGCGAAGGCGTGCGCCTTTCTGAAATCGAACTGGCCGACGCCAAAGCTATCGGTGTGCGCAATCCGGAGCGAGTTCGTTTGCTGCGGGTCGACGCGGTCCCGATTCCGGCCCATCCAATGCTGCGGGCTGCGGCGGCTTCAATTAATTTTTTAACTGCCGCGCCGCGCGGTTTGGCTTTGGACTACGGAATTTTTATTCGCGCTGATCACTGGCGCGATCGCGCGCTCATTGCTCACGAGTTGGTGCACACCGCGCAGTTTCAAAGACTTGGCGGAATCCTCCCATTTCTCCAGACCTACATTTTCCAATGTGCGACCGTCGGCTATCAGAATGCGCCTTTGGAACTGGAGGCAGTCGCGACCGCAGCGCGAGTTTGTTCCGCCTGATCGGAACTATTGATCACTGCGCAAGATGCACCGGGCACGCGCCTCATGCGCACCAAATAACAGGATGGCGCTTACTTTTTTCTGTGGCCGATCATTTCGCCGCGGACACTGCGTGGATCAAGCCGGGTCAGATTTCTTTTCATGCTCGGTGTGAGCAACGAAATGTGTGGGATCTCGCAAAGATGTTCGGCGATAAACCAGACCGGTTTCTCGGTTGTCATCCAATTGAGACGGTCGAAGCGCGCCAGGTTCACTGGACGCGAGTAGCGACGTAACGTGCGCTCGAATCGCAGATTAAAATAAATATTGAAGTAGCTCATCGCGAGCTCGCGCAGGCTCCGATAGACCGGCTCGCGATAACGACAGCCGGCAAAGTTGGATTTCGCGACTGCGCCCCAATGTCCGCGCAGCCTAAAGATCGCAACTACGTGATCAGTGTCTTGCTCCGCTTCTAAATCGAAAATAAGCGGCGGAAAGCCCAGGACGCGAAGTGCGGCCGCCGCAAAAATTCCGCCTTCGAGACAAGATGCCGTGCAGTCATGCAAAACACGTTTCGGCGAACGCGCGGTGTAACTAAGATTATAAGGCAGCCCGTCCAGGAAGCCCTGCACGCCGGCAGGCGTTTTCAGTGCGCGGAATTTGCGCAACTCTGACGCCGTAAATCCAAAATCGCGGCGTCTGGATGTCGATCTTGTATTGTTCGCCACGGCGAATCCGTCCTTTGGCGGATCGATCTTGCGCCGGCGCGCGGAGATTTACAACCCGATCGGGTGACGCGCTTCGAAACCGCCGGCCGGGGCGCGTTCGGTTGCCTGCCACCCCGGTGCCCATCGGTCGTGCGCGGTCAGATAAGGCGTGGTGTCCAGTCGCAAGCCCGCGATGATGGCGTAAGTGTGGCCGTTGCGCGCATAAATCGTGATCCATTTGCCGCGGCCGCGTTCGCCGAACTTGCGAAACTCCGTTGAGCTAATGGGCGACCTGAGCAAACCGGCTGCGCCGAGGGCGTAGGAAACGGTGCCCGAACAATCATAGCCGCGGTCAGTGAACGATTTGTGGCCGCCGCCGAAAACGTACGGCTTGCGGTGGAGCTGATTCGCGGCCCAGATGGCGCGCTTTACCACGAGCGGCGCACCTTCCGGCGCAGCCGCCTGGCCGAAGCGAAGGCGGGCACGCGTTCCAGGCACAGTTGGACCGAACGACGGGAAAATGTTCGCGTTCGCGGATGACACGATTATGGCCAAAACAGCCGCGCCAATTAGAATTTTAGGGCTCAGGGGACGCACAAGCCGATTTCGGAGCGTGTCCTATGCCATAAGAATTGCGTTTGCAAAGAAAAAAGTCACTTTCTCAAGACCTTTTGGTCATCGCTCGCGCTAGTTGCTGCGGCTGTTGGTGGCGTGGGTGCTGTGCCCGGCGGCGTTGGTGAACTCGGTGGTCTCGGCCTAGGACATCACTAAAGGCGCTTCGTTGAACGGGAGAAGGTGATATTATTTCGGCATGCTGCGCGGAGCCGCGCTTCTTTTTGGACTTGTCGCCACAACTCTGTTGGCGCAAGAGCCGACCAAGAATCCCGATTCGTTTGATATCGAGCCGCCGCTGCTGATTCCAAATCGCGACAGCGAGCTTCCGCCCAATACCAAGGCCGCGCCGTTTCTCGGGCGAGATGTCGATCTTGCCAGGCTGGAAAAAGAATTGGAGCGTGCAAAAAGAAGCGCCGCCGGCATCGAACGGCTGTGCAAAATGGGCGCCCTTTCCAAACTTGAAGCTGAGCAACGTGCGCTCCGTCTCGTTCACCTTGAATTTGATCTCGCGAATGCGCGGTTGGTCTGTGCCAAGGAAGAAATGTTGGAGAAAGAAAAACAGCTGACCGCGGGCGAAATCGCAAAGGCGGAGATCGCGCAGACAGAGGCGGGTCTAGCGCTCGCGATTGAAGCAGCGCATGCCGCGACCGTCAAACGCGAGCAAGCTGAGCTCGATGCGGCTGAAGCCAATGTCCGTCGCCAGGAAAAACTTCTCGCTCTTGGCAGCGCCAGGAAATCCGACGTTGCCCGCGCCGAACAAAAACTTGCCGAGCTCAAGTCGCAGAAAAATTAAGTCACGATCAGTAACCGGCTGCTTGTCCGTCTTTACGCGATTCGCTTGCGCCGACGTAAACGCGCTGCCCGTCATGCATCTCAACCTTGATTGCTTGATAACCGCCGTAACCACCAACATCGACGCGCACATCGTGGCCGCGCTTTTTTAATTCGCGCTGCGTCTCTGCGGGAATGCCGCTTTCAAGATTCACGTAGCCGCCGTTTTCCATCTTCTCGCCGGTCGGTTCGTTGTCGCCCTCGTGTTGCCAGCGCGACGCATCGCCCGCTTCCTGCACATTCAAACCGAAATCGATTTGGTTCGTCAGCACCTGAACATGACCTTGCGGTTGCATTCCGCCGCCCATCACGCCGAATGCCTCCCACGGTTTGCCGTCTTTCATCACAAATCCGGGAATGATCGTATGAAACGGACGCTTGCCTGGTGCGTAAACATTCGCGTGACCCGGTTCCATCGAGAAAAGTTCGCCGCGATCCTGAAACATGAATCCGAGTCCCGGCACTACGATGCCGCTTCCCATCCCGCGATAATTGCTTTGAATGAGCGAGACCATGTTGCCTTCATCGTCGGCCGTGCACATGTAAATCGTGTCGCCGTTGTCGATCTTACCGGCGGCGACAGTTTTCGCCGCGCGACTCGGATCGATCAACT
>QHPY01000119.1 GCA_003219215.1 Verrucomicrobiota bacterium
TCCAAGTAGATATCTCAACCTCATGGAACATGCTCGGTGGGCGAGCGCGTTCAGAACAAACCAGCACTATTATCTCTAACGGAACCAAAAAATGAAGATCAAGTCCTCACAAACAGTCGCCGGCTTCACTCTTAGTGAAATGTTGGTCAGCCTCAGCCTCAGTTCAATCGTTCTCGCTGCAGCCATTACCTCAGGCGTGACGTTGCAAAAGAGCTTCGCTGCGGTCGACAACTATTTCAGCACGCAGATGCAGCAAATCCGTATCATCGATTACTTGAACCGCGATGTGAAGCGCGGCTTGGTCGTTACTACTTCGGTCGATTTGCAAAGCGTAACCATGAGTGTGCCGAAGTACATTATTCAAGCCGGCGATCCCGAGGCGATCGCAGACCCAGAGGCCATTGGGATGGCACGCACGCCGACCGTTGCCTACACAACGAGCGGCTGGCAGGTCAATTACAGCCCATCGACAACGACCGTCGTCTATTCTATTAGCGGAAATTCAATCTTGCGAACCGAAAACGGTGTCATTACGACGATCGCCTCCAGCACCGATCAGTTAGTACCAAAATCAACCGACGTGGAATTGGCCAATACCGAATACGCCAACACTTCCGTGACCTTCATGCCGATTTTCAGTTCTAGTGGCAGCGTTGCCTCACGTAGCGGAACCAGCCTTTACGCCACAGCGTATCTGCGAAACAAGCGCCGCGGTTAAGCAAGCGGAGAGCATCAATGCGAATCTCGGGCCGATCGTTTGAGCATGGCAATGTGCTTCTTTGCGTTTTGTGTACCATCCTCGTTGTTTCGTTAATTGGCGGCAATGTCCTCCTCAACTGCATGACGCGATACAATGTGGCGTCGAGTCAGGTGCGAAGTTGGAAAGAATCGCTCGATGCGGCCGAGACCGGCGGTGACATCGCCTATGCCGAAGTTCGCAAGAAAATTTTCGATCCGACACACGCATTCAGCGGCTGGACGTATTCCGGCGGCGCTTACACAAATTCTCCGGTAACCTACGGCCAAGACAATTTGAGTACGACTTCGCGCGTCGATCCGTTTTATTACGACGGAAATGGCAATGCTTGGTACCGAATTCGCACCAAAGGCACGGCGCCGGTTTTGGGCCTGAAGCGAGTCGGAATGGATGATCGCATGGGTCCGAACACTCGTGGCGATAGCTTGTTAAGAAAAATCGATTTCAATTACGACCATTTTGTCGCTACTTACGGACCTAACGGCGACGGCGTCGGTCAAACCCTGCTTCCCGTCTCTCAACCACAGGTTAGCCGGCGCGTAGAACTGATTGCCGCGCCTGTCACGCCATTTGAAGCAGCCATTAAAGCCGGCGGCACGTTTTACGGCCTCGGCTCCGCTGCGTATGTCGATAGCTATCGCTCTGCCACTGGACCTTACGACCCCAGCGTGAAAACTAATCCAGCGGACCCGCGATATGCCGACTCCCACGCCGGGACGGTCGAGATTAATGGCTCGGTCGCGACGATCATGGGAAACATCTACGGCAATCTTTACACTAACGGTGGGACAGTTACCAAGAAGACAACCAGCATCTCCGGAATCATCGATAACAACGTTCCTTTCAGCTTATCCCCCTTCATTATGCCGAGCACTGCGGGGTGGAATTACATTTCGTCGCCGGCAGTAATAAACCCCAATACCACCATCACTCCTGCTGCCGCCGGAAGCGCCGATAAACCGAATTATTATCTCGTCAACTCGTTTGTGAACAACGGGAGCCTGACCGTGAATCCTTACACCGCGAATGGCGTCCCGCAGGAAACGTATGTCGCTGTTCACGTGACGAGCGATATTGGCAGTAGCAACGGTCAGGGCCCCTCTATCACCGTCCCGGCGCACGTCCATTTGGACATTTACTTTGATGGAAATTTGCAGACCAAAGCCGAGAACATTGTGAACACCAGCGGTTATGCGAGCAACCTTCAGTTCTACGCAATCAGTCCAACCGATCCAAATATTCAACAAACCGTCAATCTAAGCTCCGGCAGTGGTTCAACCGCTGGGTTCTCAGCGGTATTTTATACCCCGAGTGCCAATTTCACGATCACCGGTGCTCCGGACATTACCGGCGCAATTGTCTGCAAAAACTTCTATACCAACGGCAACATCCATTGGCATTACGACCGGGCACTCGATGGCCAGGGGGACGCAGTCGATTATCGCGTCATCAGCTACGTCGAAGACATTCGTTAGGCCGGTCGCTCACTACTTGCAGCAACCTGCCTAATTGTCGATCTTTTCATAGAGTAAGATCGATACGCCCGTCGCCCGGAACAAATCGGTTGACAACTCTTTCAACCGCTCGCAATGTCACCGCTCCATTTTTATGATCGCGTCGCAGCTCACACCCTTCACTCTCGCCGCCAGCGCGCCGACCATTCTTCAATTCCCGACGGAAGCCAACCGCGCCGTCAGATCCCTGCGCCATATGACGACTCAACTGCTCCAGGAAGCCGCTCAAATTATTCCCAATCAGCAACTCCTGATCAACGTTGTCTCCAAGCGCGTCCGCCAGCTCGGCTTGGGACATCGACCGATGGTGGAAACGACACCGCGCATGTCGCTGACCGATATCGCTCTCAAGGAAATCATTGCCGGCAAGCTCGCGTTCGAGCCTCTCAAAGGTCCGGATAACGAATAATTTCGAGCGCGTTTCGCGCGCGATCATGCCCGCCGAGTCGATCCTTAATCGCAAGGCGCTGCGGGATTTTCACATCCTCGAGCGCTACGAAGCCGGAATCGAGCTAAAAGGCAGCGAAGTAAAATCCGTCCGGGCCGGCAAGGCCAATATCAGCGACGCCTTCGCACGGATCGAGAACAGCGAAGCGTTTCTCTATAACGCCGACATTCAACCATACGAGAAGGCCAGCCACGAAATCCCGTCCGCAAAACGTGTCCGTAAACTTTTGTTGCATCGGGAAGAGATCGACAAGCTTTACGGCGAAAGCCAGATCAAAGGTCGGGCGTTGGTTGTCCTAAAGCTCTATTGGAAGAATGGAAAGTTAAAAGCCGAGCTCGGCGTCGGCCGAGGCAAAGTCGCTCACGATAAACGTGCCGACTTGAAAAAGCGCGCCGTGGAACGCGAAACCGCGCGCGAAGTCGCGCGCTTCAACCGCAAACACTCTTGAAACTGTGGCGGCGTTCTGTGACCGTCGGACTTATTGATCTTTCGGCTACTACAGCGTTTGATAATCCGCGATGTCAGGTTCCAAGTTTTTCAAAGATAAAATCGCTCTCATCACCGGCGGCTCGCGCGGCCTTGGGTTGGCAATTGCGCGCCAGATTTGCGCGCGCGGAGGAAAGGTCGCGCTTATCGCGCGCGATGCCGAAGAGCTCGCCCGCGCCAAAACGGAGTTGGATCGTTTGGCCACAGACGTTTTGACAATCCCGTGCGACCTGCTCGAGTCCGCGCAAATTCAATCCGCAGTTCAACAGGTGCTTCAACACTTTAGTAAGATCGACATTTTGATTAACAACGCCGGCACCATCGAGATCGGTCCGCTTGCGCATATGCAACTAAAAGATTTCGATCGCGCCATGCGCCTGCATTTTTGGGCGCCGTTTATCTTGTATTTACTAGTCGCTCCCCACATGCGCGCAAAGGGCGGCGGGCGCATAGTAAACATTTCGTCCATCGGCGGAAAGATTGCCGTGCCGCACATGGCAGCGTACGCGGCCAGCAAGTTCGCGCTCGCGGGCTTTTCCGATGCGATGCGTCCCGAACTCGCTCAAGACAACATCTACGTCACGACCGTCACGCCCGGACTGATGCGGACGGGCTCGCAAATTCACGCGAAGTTCAAAGGCGACCGCGCCGCCGAATACCGATGGTTCGACTGGTCGACTAAGATTCCGTTCGCCTCAATTTCTGCGGATCGCGCTGCGCGAAAAATCTTGAACGCGTGCCGGCACGGAAAACCCGCGCTCATCGTCCCCTGCTCGGCCTATTTTATCATCGTCGCCAACGCTCTATTTCCGAACTTGATCGGTCGCCTGATGAAAGCGGCAAATCGTTATTTACCACCGCGAGTCGGCCAAAGCGGCAATGAAGCAGTATCTGGCGCGGACGTTCGACTGCGCAAGTGAACACGAAACGTCTTTTCGTTTCAATTGATCCGCCGCAATCAGTCCGAAAAGTTCTGGTCGATCTTAATCCCCATATTCGCGGTGTCCGTTGGATCGCCGGCGATCAAATGCACCTGACGCTCGGTTTCTTTCCCGATGTATCGGAAGATGTCGACCTTGCGTTGCGCGAAAAACTGAGCGCGATTGAATTTGGCGCTTTTTTTCTGCCGATCGAAGGCATCGGCACGTTTCCGCCCAAGGGTCACGTGAAAATCATTTGGATTGGCGTTGGGAAAGGTCATCCACATCTTTTTCAACTTCACAAACGGGTGCAGGATGCAGCACTGGCCGCCGGAGTCGAAGCCGATTTGCGCCCCTGGCATCCGCATATCACGCTCGCGCGCTGTCGCGATGCCCATGGCGGCGTGCTTCGAAAATTTCTAAAGTCGAATGCCGAACTCGACGCCGGAATGTTTCGCGTCGATGCGATTCATCTTTATTGCAGCGAGTTGACGCCGGCCGGGCCGATTCATACCTGCCAGCTTTCAGTGCCGGCTCGATAACGGCGCGGCCACGTGTTCGAGCGGCCGGCGTTCCGCCGCGACGCCAATCCACAGTTCAACAATCGCTCCCAAAATCATCAAGAAGGCGGCTGCAAGATAACCTGCGAAAAGCGCGCCGCTCGACCCGGTGCCGATGATCCAACCAAAGAGCAACGGCGCGAACACGCCGCCGGTGAGGGTTCCGACTGCGTAGAAAATTGCGATCGCCAGCGCGCGAATTTCGAGCGGAAAAATTTCGCTCACCGTCAAATAGGCCGAGCTAGCCGCCGCGGACGCAATAAAAAAGATGACCGTCCAAGCTATCGTCTGCGTTTCAGCATTCAGAAGTCCCGCCTGAAACAACCAGCCCGTCAGCGCGAGTAGAATCCCAGAGATCCCATAAGTCGCGGCGATCATTTGTTTGCGACCAATCGTGTCGAAGAAATGTCCGAGCACGACCGGGCCAAGAACATTCCCCAATGCGAATGGGAGCAGATATCCTCCGACCTTACTTTCGGGCACGTTGTAAAACCGCATCAACACGAGCGCATACGTAAAAAAGATCGCGTTGTAGAAAAACGCCTGCGTCAGCATCAGCACGAAGCCGAGAAAAGACCGATGTCGATGTTCGTGTGCGACTGCGTTCCAAATTTCTCGCCACGGCGTGTGCGTTCGCGTGTAAATACGCGTTGGCGGTGAATCATGTCTCGGCAATGTTTCAGGATCGGAAACAATCCTGCGCTCGACTTCGTCCACGATCTTTTCCGCTTCGGCGCTTCGCCCGTGAATCATCAACCAGCGCGGGCTTTCCGGAATCCAGCGACGAAAGAAAATGACAATCAAGCCCAACGTCGCGCCAATCCCGAAGGCAAAACGCCAGCCTAACCAGATCGGAAATCGATTCGGATCGAGCAGCAACAGCGTCGCACCAGAACCGAGAGCAGCGCCGACCCAGTAAGAGCCGTTGATCATTAAGTCCACCCGACCACGCACCCGTGCCGGAATCAGTTCATCGATCGCCGAATTGATCGCAGCGTATTCACCGCCGATGCCCGCCCCGGTCAGTGCGCGAAAGAAAGCGTAGCTCGCGAAATTCCATGAGAAGGCGGACAACGCCGTGCCGATGAGATAAACCGCAACGGTGATGAAAAATAATCTCTTTCGACCAAATCGATCTGTTCCGTAGCCAAACAGAAGCGCGCCGATCACGGCGCCGGTGAGATAGAAGGTGGCACTCGCGCCAATTTCGGTGTCGGTAAGCGCGAGCGTTTCGCGGCGCGTCAAGATTCCGCCTAACGAACCGGCAAGGGTGACCTCAAGTCCATCGAGAATCCAGGTCGCTCCGAGCGAGATGACGATCAACCAGTGCCAGCGACTCCACGGCATCCGGTCGAGCCGCGCCGGTACATATGATTCAATCGCTTCGCCGTTTCCCATTCGGTCGCTAGCGTGCCCAACGTGACGAAACTTTTCTACTTTCTACTTTGTAATTTTCTTGGTCAGTCCTCGTAAGTCGGCAAGCCTTTGGCCCGTCGCTTTTCCTTGATGTAATTCACCAGGTCTGCCGAACTCTTAAACTCGTCGGATTTAAACGGCGGCTTCTTCTTTCGACGCAGAACGCTGTACCACCAGCGCCAGTAATTTTGCCAGGTGTCGTAGCCGGCCTCGGGCTTCTCCTTGGCAATCTCGGCCGCGATCCGTTCATCCACGCGCTCTTTCCAATATTGTTCCTCGGTGACGTTCGCGACGCTGGTCCGGCCGGTCTCGTCGGTGCGATATTCTCGAATCGTGGGGCGGTGGATTGCGCAGCCGACGAGCAAAGTTGCAACGAGCAGGAGGCCAACGTTTCGCCGCGAATGAATTTTTTGCATGATCAATGCGAAGGATTTCTAGAATAAAACAAATCTCCGATTTCGAAAGCGAGCACTTTCGAAATTAAGCCGTCCGGCCGCAGCAGTTCTTGTATTTCTTACCGCTCCCGCACGGACACGGTTCGTTTCGTCCGACTTTTGGGAGCGAACGCCGCACTGGCAGATCGATCGACACCTCGCCCGCGCCATCCCCATCCATCGCGACTCCTGCCATCGCACCAACCGGCTGAAGCTGACGCGCGCGCGCTGGCGCGTTCGCCGTTGGCGCCGTCGGCGCATCTTCGCGGAGCAAGAATTGCGGAAGGCTAGCGAGGAAATTCTCGAACGCCTGCAGATTTGATGTGCTCCGGAAAAGATTGTGCAGCACTTCGTTCTTAATGTTCGCCATCAGCTCGACGAACATGTCGTAAGCCTCGGTTTTGTATTCGATCAGCGGATCTTTCTGCGCGTAACCGCGGAGATAAACGCCTTCGCGGAGCGCGTCCATCGCGTAGAGATGTTCCTGCCAGAGACGATCGATCGCATTGAGAATGATGTAGCGCTCGAGACTCTTCACTGCAGTCGGCTCTTCGTGACTCGACTTCCGTTCGTAAGCTTCCTTGACCTTGCCAATCAAGAACTGCGCGTTTTCATCGACATTGCGCGTGTCGAACTGCGCTTTGTCTTTCGTCAGGCCGAGCGGAAACGTCGTGTTCACCCAATGGATCAGTCCGCCGTAGTTCGGCTCATCGACCTCGAGATACTCTTTCAATTTCGCCGGCACGGCTTCATCAATCACTTCGTAGATGAGCGTCCGCGGATCTTCCGAATCGATCACTTCGTTCCGATAAGTGTAAACGACTTCGCGTTGCATGTTCATCACGTCGTCGAAATCGAGTGTGCGTTTGCGAATTAGATAATTGCGCTGTTCGACGCGCTTCTGCGCCGTCTCGACCGACTTGTTCAACCAGCGATGCTCGAGCTCCTGGCCTTCTTCGAGACCAAACCGCTCCATGATTTTCGTCATCCGATCAGCGGCGCCGAAGTTGCGCATCAGATCGTCTTCGAAGCTGACATAAAAGCGTGATCCACCCGGGTCGCCCTGGCGCGCGCAACGTCCGCGAAGTTGTCGATCTATCCGGCGCGCTTCGTGTCGTTCGGTTCCGAGAACAAATAATCCGCCGAGATCAGGTACGCCGGGCCCAAGTTTAATGTCGGTGCCGCGACCGGCCATGTTCGTTGAAATCGTCACCGTGCCCGGCTGGCCGGCTCGCGCCACGATTTCCGCTTCCTGCATGTGAAATTTCGCGTTCAACACATTGTGCGGAATTTTTTCGCGCTTCAGCATCCGGCTCAATAACTCCGACGCTTCCACGCTTACCGTTCCGACCAGCACCGGCTGTTGTTTGGTGTGATGCTCCCTGATCTCGTTGATGACTGCGTTGTATTTTTCACGGCGCGTCTTATAGATCCGGTCGTTGTGATCCTTGCGCGCGACCGGCCGATTCGTCGGAATCACATTGACGTCGAGCTTGTAAATGTCATGAAACTCGGCTGCCTCCGTTTCCGCCGTGCCGGTCATACCGGCGAGCTTTTGGTAAAGCCGAAAATAATTCTGGATCGTGATTGTCGCCAGCGTTTGCGTCTCCCGGTCAATCTGCACCCCCTCTTTTGCTTCGACCGCCTGATGCAACCCATCACTCCACCGCCGCCCCGGCATTTTTCGGCCGGTAAATTCATCGACAATGACGACTTTGTTTTCTTCAACGACGTATTGGACGTCCTTGTCGAAAACGCAGTAGGCGCGGAGCAAATTCGAAATGTTGTGAATTCGCTCCGCCTGCTCGTCACAGTGCTGTTGTCGTTCCGATTTCTTTTTGTCTTTCTCTTCGTCTGACAACGTTGTGTCCAAATCGATCTCCGTGAATTCATTGATCAAATCCGGCAACACGAACGCATTCGGATCGTCTGGGTTCAGAAACGCTCGGCCTTGCTCCGAGAGGTCCGCTTCGTTCGACTTCTCATCGATCGTGAAAAACAATTCTTCTTTGAGCTGGAACAATTCTTCCTTGCGCGTGTCGGTGTAGAACGAAAGCTCCGCTTTATCGATCGCGCGTCGCTTGTCCGGGTCTTCCATCATCCGGAGCAATTGCTTGTTACGCGGCTGACCCAATTTTACTTTGAACATGAAACGTCCGGCAGTTTCGACATCGCTCTGCTCAAATTTCTCCGCCGCTTCGCTGGCTACGCGATTGCATAACATTGTCTGTTTGCGCACTAGTTGCTCGATCAGCGGTTTCCATTTGTCGTACTGATGGGTCGAGATCGTGGCCGGGCCGCTGATGATGAGCGGCGTCCGCGCTTCGTCGATCAAGATCGAGTCTACTTCGTCGACAATCGCGTAATGATAACCGCGCTGGACCTGCTGTTCGCGTGTGGTGGCCATACCGTTGTCGCGCAAGTAATCGAAGCCGAACTCGCTGTTCGTTCCGTACGTGATGTCGCAGGCGTATTGCTGACGACGAACATCCGGCTCCTGATCGTGCTGAATACAGCCAACAGTCAGCCCGAGAAATGTGTAAAGCTGCCCCATCCATTCGGCGTCGCGGCGAGCGAGATAATCATTCACCGTTACGAGATGCGCGCCGCGCCCGGTGAGAGCATTCAAGTACAGCGGCAAAGTCGCGACCAAGGTTTTTCCTTCGCCTGTCGCCATTTCCGCAATTCGGCCGCGGTGCAGAACTATTCCGCCCAAAAGTTGCACATCGAAGTGCACCATGTCCCATGTCATCGGCTGATCGCAGACCGTGAAACTATGACGTCGCTCTTTCAGGCGACGCGCAGCGTTTTTCACGACCGCGAACGCTTCCGGCAAAATCTCATCGAGCCGGTTCCATTGCTCCTCCGGGTCCGAAATCTTCGTCAGCTCGTCCTTCCAGGCCGCCGTTTTCGCACGCAAAGCATCGTCGGACAAGCTCTTGAACTGCTCGTCGAATTCGTTGATCCGGCGCGCCATCGGCGCCAATCGCCTGAGTTCTCGCTGATTTTTCGAGCCAACAATCTTCTTTAAAATCCAACCAACCATTTAGCTGTTAATATCGTTGAGATTCTTGATCTGTCATCCCGAACGGACGTGAGGGATCTCCCAATCGGTGTTTGATCGCGCTGGAAAACTTGGGTGATCACCGACAGTGAGATCCTTCGCTTCGCTCAGGATGACCGCCATGCCCTCGGCGTTGTGCCCTTTGCGGACGTTGTGCGAGGTGCTTTTACAGCTACAATCGAGCGCATGAAGAAAATCATCTCCACTTCCGACGCACCCGCAGCCGTCGGGCCCTACTCTCAGGCCGTCCGCGTTGGATCGACAATTTACTGCGCCGGGCAAATTCCGCTGGATCCAAAGACCGGCCAAATCGTGGCTGGCGGCATTGACGTCCAAACCCGCCGCGTTCTCGACAACATCACGGCCGTCTTGAAGGCCGAAGGGCTGACTTTTGAGAACATTGCCAAGATGACGATTTTCCTCGTGGATCTCGCCGACTTTCAAACCGTGAATGAAATTTACGGTTCTTATTTCAAGCAAGCCCCGCCTGCGCGTTCGACTGTGCAGGTGGCGGCGCTGCCGAAAGGCGCGCGCGTGGAAATCGATGCGATCGCGGTGGCCGGCAACGAAGGTTCGTCAACCGAGGTTGCAGCCGATACTTCCGGCTAACATTGATCGTGGCAAGGTCGACATCTTGATGAGCAAAGAACTGCTCGCCTTGTTCCGAAAAACCGGCGCGTTACTCGATGGCCATTTCGTTTTGCGCTCCGGATTACACAGCAGGGAATATTTTCAATGCGCCATTCTCCTTCAGCACACCGATATCGCTGAGCGCGTCTGCAAAATGCTCACGGAGAAGTTGCGCGCTTTTGTTTGCGACTCCGTCATCTCCCCTGCCCTCGGTGGAATTATTGTCGGCCAGGAAGTTGGGCGCTCGTTAGGCAAACGCCACATCTTTACCGAAAAAGAGGATGGTAAATTAGCATTGCGCCGCGGATTCAAGATCGACAACGGCGAAAAATTCATCGTCGTCGAAGACGTCGTCACTCGCGGTGGCCGCGTTCAGGAGACGATCGATATCGTTCGCGCGCACGGCGGAGCCGTCACAGCCGTTGGGGTAATTGTCGATCGAAGCGGAAACAAGAAACCGGATTTTGGTTGCCCGTTCGTCAGTCTGGTCGAAATGAATGTCGAGAACTTTGCAGCCGATAAATTGCCACCGGATCTCGCGAACATTCCCGCCGTGAAACCTGGAAGCAGATGATCGATCAAAAATCGGAACCGCAATCAGCCGCGGCCGCAACCGTGCGGACAAAACGCGGCGGTTTCATTTCGGATTTTTGTCACTCGTCGGTCGGCAGAAAGATGATCGTCGCCGGGACCGGCACTCCCAGCATCTCCGCGATTTAGGTCCCCTGCTCTGGCTCATCCGTGTCTTCCTTCTGATTACGGTGATTTTGCATATCTATTTCACCATCCTGCTCGCGATCGAAAATCGCCGCGCCCGTCCCGAGCCGTACATCGACCGGCAATTTGTGAAGGCCAGCTGGGCCTCGCGTCACATGGTCGTCAGCGGATTCGTTGTCCTCGCGTTCATCATCTTTCATCTTCTCCATTTCACCGCACGCAAATTCAATCCGCAGTTTCCGCTTCTTAAACTCGATCCGCTCAATCGCTCCGACGTTTATTCGATGATGGTTTACGGATTTCAAAACGTCTACGTGTCGAGCTTTTACATCGTTGGCCTCTTTCTTCTCACGCTCCATCTGACCCACGGCTCATCGAGTTTTTTTCAATCGCTCGGCTTAAATAATCAGAGATTGACGCCGCGGCTCGCCATCGGCGGACGAATTGTCGCCTGGCTGCTTTTCGTCGGCTACACCTCGATTCCCATCGCGGTCTTGCTCGGATACATCAAACCGGCGCAACAATTATGATCGGCAACTTCGACGCCCGAGTTCCATCCGGCCCGCTCGATCGCAAATGGACGAGTC
>QHPY01000120.1 GCA_003219215.1 Verrucomicrobiota bacterium
AGAAATGATTATTTTTTAATCTCGGCCAGTTTTTTCAGGTCGACGCGCTTGATCCACTCCTGCAATTCTTTTGGGTCCTGGTTCTGCAATTCGATTGTGACGAAATAGCGTTTTGCCACCATGACCCAGAGCGACGCCTGTTTTCGTTCCTTGTCGTAATCTTCGCGGCCGGGATTTCCATCAAGGGTGACCGGTTTCCCGTAACCTTCCGGGGTCTCGCTAGCTTGGCTCCAGGCTCCACTTGTCGCTTCCACGTAGTCGGGATTTGCGACGGAATCGAGAATAGTGATCGAAGCTCTCGGCGCGTCGGCCGCTTCGCCTTTGTGATAATCGCGATGGACATTCGTGATTTTGAATCCGCCCACGTCGTCGCTCGAGCCTTCGGCCTTTTCCGCCGCCCAACCAGCCGGCGCTTCCGGCAAAATCGGGATCAGCTTCGCCGGATCGACCACGTCCGGAATCAAATTTGGCTCGTTTTGCGCGCGCAATCCGATCGCCGCAAAGCCGAGCCATAGCGTAAGAGCGCAAGCCGCCGTCTTCATTCAGGGTCAGCTACTCGATTGACTTTGCCGCGATGCTTTGTCAAGAGGCGATCCATGATACGAGCGACGCGACTCGCGATGATGATGTCGATCCTGGCGGTGGCCGTTCGGTTGATTTGCATCGATCAACCCTACCTCGACAATTGGAGCTGGCGGCAGAGCGACGTCGCCGCGATTGCGCGAAATTATTTCCAGGGCGGTTTTCATTTCGCGCACCCGCAAATCGATTGGGCGGGTGATGAGAGCGGTTATGTCGGGACCGAATTTCCGATCCTGCCGTTCTTGGCCGCGATCTGTTACAAAATATTTGGCGTCCACGAATGGGTTGGACGCGTTCAAGCGCTGATTTTATTCGCGGTTTCGTTGCCGTTCTTCTTTTTGCTGGTGCGCAAAATCTTCGGCGAGACAGCGGCTACGTGGGCGCTTTTCTTTTATGGCTTTGCGCCGGTCGGCATCATGGCTGGCCGATGTTTCATGCCCGACATGCCATCGCTGGGTTTATCCATCATCGGGCTCTATTTCTTTCAACGTTGGATCGACGAGTCCGAGCTCGGCACGAGACGAGTCCGTCCAATTGGCGGGCCGGGGTGGCGTATAAGATCGACATCGTTCTTCGCGAGCGCGGTTTGTATTTCGTTGTCGATCCTGATTAAGTTGCCAAGCATTTTAGTCGGCGCGCCCTTTGCCTGTCTCGCGTTACAGCGTTTCAGATCTTCATCGTTTAAGCGCTTTGATTTATGTTTTTTTGCTGCGATCGCGCTGTTGCCTTCCGTGTTTTGGTACGGACACGCTTATCAAATCGCGCTGCAATTTTATCCGCACCATTTTTTCGGGGCGGGCGGAGTTCAGATCATGTCCGCGGCATGGTATCTGAAGATTTCAAAAGAGATTGTTACATCGACACTCACGCCCATTATTTTCGCTCTCGGTTGTGTCGGTATTTTGGCGGCAAGATCGATAGCTCGCGCACGAATGTTTCAGTGGTGGCTGGCGGCGATGATTTTGTTCATCGTGATCGTTGGTTACGGAAACCGACATCAATGGTATCAATTGCCTCTCATTCCGATCGCCGCCCCGTTTGCCGGCGCGGCGTGCGCGTTTGTTGGCCCGAAAATGTCCAGTCGGGCAATGAGAATCGCGCTTTCGATTTTGCTGGCGGGCTCATTCGGTTTTTCCGCGTTCGTTTATGCACGCGATTTTTACCAACCGAGCGCCGCTTCATTGCGCGACGCGGGATTGGTTTTGAAACGAATCACACCGGCAAGTGCGCTGGTGGTCGCTGCCGATAATGGTGACCCAACGGTTTTGTATTACGCCGAACGCAAAGGCTGGCATTTTTTGGAGAAGAATGGGATCTACGATGGCGAGCCGAGAGACAGCGCGCAGGCGATTGTCGATCTTGAAGCGTTGAGACGGCGCGGCGCGAGTTACCTTGGGTTCACTTCAAATACTCTATGGTGGCTCGATTACTACGAGGAATTCGGACAGTATGTTCAGAAGACATCAACCCTCGTGGAAGCGACTTCCGAGTTTAGAATCTACAAGCTCGACCCAGTGCTGAAATGAAAAAGGATCATTTTGCGGTTCGGACGGCCACAGTTGATGATGTTCCGGTCATTCTCGATTTGATCCGCGCGCTTGCCACTTATGAACGCGCGCCGAACGAAGTCACCGCGACCGAAAAGGGGCTGGTCGAAGTTTTGTTCGGCGAGAAACCGGCCGCGGAAGTCTTGCTGGCGTTCGAAAATCAAGCCGCGATCGGTTTCGCCGTTTTTTTCCACAATTTTTCAACCTGGCTGGGCCGGCCGGGACTTTATCTCGAAGATCTGTTCGTTAAGCCGCAACATCGCGGCAAAGGCTACGGGCGCGCTTTGCTTATTCACCTGGCAAAAATTGCGCGCGAGCGCGGCTGCGGTCGAATGGAATGGGCGGTGCTCGATTGGAACGAGCCCGCCATCAAATTTTACCGACAGCTTGGTGCAAAACCGATGGATGAATGGACGGTCTTCCGATTAACGCGCGACGGAATCGCGAAACTTGCAGACTCGTCGCTGGAATGATGGATGGTTTACGCGCGAACCAGGCGCGCGATCAAATCCTCGCTCGTGACAACGCCAGTCAAATTTCTTTTTTGATCGACAACCGCGGCCAGATCCAACCGCGCGGCGCGTAAACGCTGGACCGCGCGCGCGGCCGGCTCGTTTTCCTGGACCGTGACCACTCTCCGCATGTAGCAGCTGAGCGATTGGGGCTGATGTTTATCGAGCAAAATATCGAGCACATTCACTAGGCCGACCGCATCGCCGTTGGCGCCGATCACGGGTAAGCGATCGAACCCGCTCGAGCGACTCATATGAAATATATCCTCGATCGCCGAGTCCGGCTTCAAGCTGGTTACTTTCGACAACGGCTGCATCACATCGCGCGCGGTCACGTTTTGAAAGTCGACCACGTTGTGAATCATTGCCCGCTCGGTTGCGGTGAGAGACCCTTCGCGTTCGCTTTGGGTGGTGATTTGTTTTAATTCTTCACGCGCAGCGAAAAGACGAGCGCCTCTCTGTTGCGCCGGCAGAAACAACCGGCCGAGAGCCGCGCCGGCTGCCAAAACTGGCCAGAGCGTAATCATGCTGATTTCAAGAAGGCGGGCGAGGGGAGAAAGAGCGCGAAATGGAAAACGGCGAAGCAGCGACTTGGGCAAAACGCCGAGGACGAAAAGATAGATTGGGAGCGCGATTACTATCGTGAAAGCAAAACCGGCGGTGCCAAATCGGAAAACGAGAAGACGGGTCAGAAGAAGCAGCGCCAGGATGTCCGCCAAATTTGTGACCAGCAAAACCGTGACGAGCAAACGCTCCGGTGTTTTTAGCAATCGGTCGAGCCGCACCGCCGCGGGCCGATTCAACTTTACGTGATGACGCAACCGGACCGGATCGATCGATGTCAGTCCCGCTTCGATTCCGTTGAAAAGAAACGAAATCGCCCAGCAACCGACGATGATAAAAAGATCTCTCATGCGGCGGCAGTGCCAGCGTTCGTTTGATCTTCCAGACAGGTGGTCTTTTCCAAAAGCAATTCTTCGATTCGTTTTCGACTCGTGCATCTAACCGTAACCGTGAGCCGCGACAGTTCGACTTTTGCGCCAGCCTGCGGCAAATAGCCGAGTCGGTTGAAAACAAGGCCGCCGATGGTGTCGATTCCGTCCGCTTCCAATTCAAAACCGAGATGGTCTCGTAAATCGTCCAGACGCGCGTGACCGCTGACGAGAAATTTTCCGTCTTCGAGCGGCTCGATGTAAAGATCGACATCTCCGCGTGACGGTGCCGCGTCGCCCAGAATTTCCTCCACAATGTCGGACATGGTGATGATGCCTTCAGTTCCGCCAAATTCGTCGACCACGATCGCGAGCGATTGTGGATGCGTCAGGAAAAGCTTCAGCAGATCGAGCGCGCGCATCGTTTCCGGCACGAATGAAGGGGCCAGCAATGTCTCGGTGTAATGTTCCGACGTATCGAGCAGGAACAATTTGACGTCGATGATGCCAACAATGTTGTCCGGGGTATCGGCGTAAACAGGAACGCGGCGGAAGCGTTTATCTTTTAATTGTGTGATCGCTTGCTCGTTTGTGAGATCGTCAGCCAACGCAAAGGTCTCTACCCGCGGAGTCATGCAATCCTTCGCGGTTTTGTCGCCCATCTTGATGATTTCCTGGATCATCTCGCCCTCGGCTTCGTGGAGCGTCCCTTCTTCCTCTCCAATCTCGACCAGCGTCTCCAGTTCTTCGTCGCTCAATCGTGCGCGGGTGCGAAGCCGCACCGGCGTGAGAAGATCGACAATCACGGTGCTGACGCGCTCGAGCGCGCGTCCAACGCGATCGAGCAATCGCACCGACGTTTGCAGAGTGAATGCGCCGATTGTCGAAAGCCGATAAGGCGCGGCGAGCGCGACCAATTTTGGGACCAAATCGCAGAGCAAGACGACAATTGCGAAGATCAGAATCGCGGCCAGCCATTGCGGCAGACGTCCGGCGAGCGGCCCGCGCCAGAGCAAAAAAAGACAAAGAACGACCAACGGTACTTTGACCAGGCCGTCGCCGAGCAGCAGTACGTTCAGAACGCGGCGCGGTTTATCGCGAAAAAGTTGGACGAAATCGGTAAGCGCGGGATGATTTTCCTCCAATCGGCGCAATTGATGCGGCCGGAGCGAAAAAAGCGCCGTCTCCAGTCCCGAAAAAAGCGCGGACACAAAAATCAGTCCGGCGATTGCGGCGAGAATAATTGCCAGCGCAACCGGCGTCATTCTTGGCTGCGGTCCCGAACGCTTTCGTGACCCTCCGGAAAAGTCGGTTTGCCGATCATCTGAGGCATGGTGAAATTAAGCCCTTCATGAGCAAAGGCGAGAGGATTTCGCGGCTCGTACGCGACCTGGAAGGCGACGATGTCGATCTTTCCGGCGACGTGGCGAATCATCCGTTTTATCGCGCATTTTTTCGCTGTTGGAACGAGCAACGCTACTACGAAGCACACGATGTCCTGGAACAGCTTTGGCTCAATAGCGCCGCCCACGACGGTAATTTTTTCAAAGGACTGATTCAAGCCGCCGGTGCTTTTGTGCATCTTCAAAAAAATTTCGAGCATCCAACGCATGTAAAACACAGCCGCCGTCTTCGGCCGGCCGTTAAACTCTTTGAGTTGGCGGAGAAAAATTTGTCGATCTTTGGCCCGCGCCATCACGCCCTCGATGTTTCGGGGCTGGTCGATCTTTTGCGGAAGACGCGGGAGAAAATCACCGATTCGGATTTCAAATCGAATCCGTGGTCGCCGAGGAGCGCGCCGCGGTTGGAATTGTCACCTCGTAAAAATTAATTTGCTGCCGGCGATTGTGAGGATGATTGCCAGCAGGATTGAAATTGTGTACGGCACGCTTTGATTGTGAGATCCGTCGCTCTGCCCAGGATGACCACACTTCTCACTTTTGCGTTCTTACGTTATGCTAATTAGTGACACCGATTGTCATGGCCGCGGAAATTCAACCGGCTCACCCGGCGCACACTAACCGACTCGCGCGCGAGAAGTCGCCGTATCTTCTTCAGCATGCGCATAATCCAGTCGATTGGTATCCGTGGGGCGAGGAGGCGTTCGCCAAAGCGCGCCGCGAGAACAAACCAATCTTTCTCTCGATCGGGTATTCGACTTGTCATTGGTGCCATGTGATGGCGCACGAGTCGTTCGAAGATGAAGCGACCGCCGCGATCATGAATCGCGAATTTGTGAGCATCAAAGTCGATCGCGAGGAAAGACCGGATGTTGATCGGGTTTACATGATATTTGTGCAGGCAACCACTGGGGGCGGCGGTTGGCCGATGAGTGTCTGGCTCACGCCGGATCTGAAACCTTTTGTTGGTGGAACTTATTTTCCGCCGGTAGATCGATACGGCCAGCCTGGTTTTAAGAAAGTATTGGAGCGAATCGCGGCCGCTTGGAAACAGGACCACGCAAAAATTGCCGACCAAGGCTCCAAACTCCTGGAGGCCCTTCGCGAATCGCAGAACGCACAGGCGGAAACCACTGCCAAGATCGACAATCAGTTTTTTCAAACCGCCTACGAACAGTTGTCGCGCTCGTTCGACGACAAGGAAGGCGGCTTCGGCACCGCCCCAAAATTTCCGCGCCCGGTCTCGCTGAATTTTCTAACGCGATTTTACGCGCGCGATCCCAAGGGCGAATCCGGGAAGCACGCGCTCGAAATGGATTTGGTCACGCTGCGCAAAATGGCTGCGGGTGGAATGCACGATCATCTCGGCGGCGGATTCCACAGGTACTCGGTAGATCGCTACTGGCACGTTTCGCATTTCGAAAAAATGCTTTACGATCAGGCCCAGCTCGCGAGCGCATACCTCGACGCAATTCAGATCCTACGCGACCCTCACCTCAATCCTCTCCCTGGCCAGGGAGAGGAAGTCGCGAAGCGGCAGGTGAGGGTTGAGTTTGAAGGAGTCGCTCGTGACATTCTCGATTACGTCGCGCGCGATCTGACTTCAAAAGACGGCGGGTTTTTCTCAGCGGAGGACGCGGACAGCCTTTTCGAGCACGGAATGCCGGAGCACGGCGAGGGCGCGTTTTATGTCTGGACGGAAAAACAGATTGACGACGCCCTCGGTGCCGATGCCGCAGTATGCAAGTTTCACTTCGGCGTCCAGCCGCACGGTAACGCGCCGGAAGGGAGCGACCCGCAGGATGAATTCCGCGGCAAAAATATTCTGATTCAGCGACACACGCTTGCCGAGACGGCGAAGCATTTCAAAAAGAGCGACGATGAAATTCGACAATCACTCATGCGCAGTCGCGAGAAGTTATTGACGATCCGAAACAAGCGGCCGCGTCCGCATCTCGACGACAAAATCATCGCGGCTTGGAACGGCCTGATGATTTCGGCCTATGCGCGCGGGGCGCAAGTTTTAGATGAACCGCGTTATCTTGAGAACGCGACGCGCGCGGCGAAATTCCTGCGCGCGAATCTTTACGACGACAAAAGCAAATTGCTCTTTCGCAATTATCGCGAAAGTCGCAGCGATGTCGAAGGCTTCGCCGATGACTACGCATTCGTCCTTCAAGGACTTCTCGATCTTTACGAAGCCTCGTTCGACGTTGAGTGGGTAAAGTTTGCGATCGAGTTGCAGGGAATGCAGGACGATTTGTTCTACGATGAAAAGAACGGCGGCTACTTCTCTACCAGTGGCAAAGACAAAAGTGTTGTTCTCCGAATGAAGGACGACAATGACAGCGCCGAACCTGCCGCGAGCTCCATCGCAGCCTTAAATCTTTTGCGACTCGCGCAATTTCGCGACGACAAGAAACTGGACGAACGCGCTCGGAAAACAATCGGCGCATTTGCCCCAACCCTTTCGCATTTCGCAAGCGCGATGCCGCAAATGCTGGTCGCGCTTGAGTACTCGTTAGCGAAGCTCGCCGTGGCGAAGAATGATGCGACAAAAGCGTTACTGAAAGAAGTCCACCGACATTTTCTTCCGAACAAAATTCTCATTCTCGCCGACGGAGGCGAAGGCCAGAAATTCTTTTCCGAAAGAAACGAAGCCATCGGCGCCATGTCGCCGATCGACGGCAAACCTGCTGCCTACGTTTGTGAAAATTTCGCCTGCAAGGCGCCCGTAACCGATCCGAGAGAGCTGGAAAAGGTTCTCGCTAAGTAGGATTATACCCTACACCCACATCGGATTTTTACTTATTTTCTTTACAACTGCTTGATCGCTTCCGCAGCATGCGATCGCGTCAAGTTCGCTAGGCGCCTCCGAACGAGCTCCACCTAGCCCTCTTCCCGCCGGGCACGCGGACGAAAGGTTCGTTCGCACAAACCAAAGCGCTGTTTATCAAATCTCTTCGAGAAAAGTTTTTCGGGAACTTCCTCCCGCCATTTCCCGGAGAAGCTTGGTGAACGAACAGCAATTTCAACACATATGAAAAAGAGTAT
>QHPY01000121.1 GCA_003219215.1 Verrucomicrobiota bacterium
TTCGGAAAAATCGGCGAGGGCGGCGTGGCGATCGACACAGTTGAAGACATGGTGCGGCTCTACGACGGGTTCGATCTCGGCTCGCCGAATTTCTCAGCGTCGATGACGATCAGCGGTCCGGCGCCAATCATCATGGCGATGTACATCGCGGCGGCGAAACGCCGTTTCGGGCCGAACGTTATTCCAAAACTTCGCGGCACGATCCAGGCCGATATTTTTAAGGAAGTCCAGGCGCAGAACGAAACGATTTTTCCAATCGAACCTTCGCTGCGTTTTCTAACCGACATGGTGGAGTTCACCACCCGCGAAATGCCGCGCTGGTATCCGATCTCGATTAGCGGTTATCACATCGGCGAAGCCGGTTCGACGCCGGTGCAACAGGCCGCTTACACGCTCTCGAACGGGTTCGCTTACGCGGAAATGTTCGCTGCTCGCGGAATTCCGGTCGATCAATTCGGGCCGCGGCTCTCGTTCTTTCTCGATTGCGGCCTCGACGTTGAATACATTGCACTCGCGCGCGTCTCGCGACGCATTTGGGCGGTTGGAATGCGCGAAGTCTTTGGTGCCGGAGCGAAAGCACAACTTTACAAATTGCACACCCAAACCAGCGGGCGATCGCTCATCGCCGCGGAGTTTAAAAATAATCTCACCCGCACCGCGGCGGAATTGATACTCGCTTACATGAATGCGACCAATTCGTGTCACTCCAACAGCGCGGATGAGCCGTTCACCACACCGAGCGAAGAATGGATTCGGCTCGCCGCGCATGGCCAGGCGATTTTGCTCGAGGAATCCGGCATTTTTAAACACACCATGAATATGTTGAGCGGTTCGCCCGGAATGAAAGCAGTCGAGCGCGCAGTCGAGGCCGCGATTCTCGATGAGTTTCGCGAAATCGAACGGCTCGGTGGCGTCCTCGCGGCGGTGGAGGATCGTTATCAGCGCAGCCAGATCCAAAACGCATCGCACCGTTACGAACAACAGATTAATAACGGTGTCCGGCCAATCATCGGGCTCAATCGTTACCGCGACGAAGAACGCCGAGAAATCAAAACGCGCGCTTGATAAACTCGCAGCCGTGGTTGAGAGCGGGAAAAATTGCTTTCCGGAGTTGCTCGAAGCCGTCGAGGTTTGCTCGTTAGGCCAAATCACCGGCCGGCTTCAGGAAGTCGCCGGTAGATTCAGACCGATGGTGTAATCAAGCGCGCTCAACCCGGCAGGAATAACAGCCCGCGCCGGCATTGTGCAGGTGCAGATAGCTAATCTTCGCGTCGCCGAAAAACTTTTCGATCTGCGACTCCAATTCTTTACCTGGCGTGACGGCGGCGTTCACCATCAACCCTTGGTCATTGTAGGCACGGACTGACATAACTCGGCCGGCCACTACGTCCGGAATTTCGCCTGGCGTCAGTTCAACTTCTTTCGCGGTCTCGCGGACAAAGACGGGCCCGGATGCGCGATAAGGCGACTCGACGTCGTGATGCATAAACGGCACCAGAATCACGCGCTCGCCGATATCCGCGTCTTGCAAACTGATCCGGCACGGGAATCCCGGTTTTGCATTGACCACCAAACGTCGCGCGCCCTTTTGCGCAAGCTCGTTGTCATCGAGGGAAAAGAGCGGCTCAAATTGCGCCAGGGGCAAACCGACAATTCGAAAATTTGTCTTCATGGCGACACGATCATCGATCGCATCGCAGACAAACACCCGATTCTTGCGCCTATTTTTTGCCGACTTTCTTCAGTCGCATGTTCTGGCGATAAAGCTCTCCTGGCGCTATCCTTGAATGTGAACTCGACCGTCCCTTTTGGCGTAATTTTGCCGCTACCATCGGCTTCGGGCAGCAAGCCGTGTCCATCGTTGTATCCCGCGCTGAACCAAACTGTCACAGTGCTTGCGCTTTGCTCCAGACTCATTTGAAAAGTCGCTTGGCCGTTTAGAAAATTTCTGTCCGTGTATTCGCCGGCGAAATTCGTCGGCTGCGTGGCGATTGCAGATCCGATCACGACGAGGAAGAACGGTAGGGGAACAATCAGGCGTCTCACAAGGGATAGGGTATCAAAAGCGGGCGATCAGGGTTCAATCGTCGCTACGTCGTCGCGGCGACACGTTTAATTTCCTCTAGCGCTCCAGGATTTTCGAGTGCCGACGTGTCGCCAAGTTTTTCGCCGATATAAGCAGCGCGCACGACCCGGCGCATGACCTTGGCGTTGCGCGTTTTGGGAATGTCGGCGACGAACAGAATTTCTTTTGGGGCGAGCGCTTTGCCAAGTTCGGTTGCGACTTTCTTTTTTAACTCGGTTGTAAGATCGACATCGCCGTTTGCGCCTTTCTTCAACACGCAAAAACAAACGAGGGCTTCGCCTTTAATTGAATCGGGAATGCCGACTGCCGCCGCTTCGCTTACTTGCGGATGTGCGACCAGAATCGATTCCACTTCGGCGGGACCGAGCCGCTTGCCGGCTATTTTAATCGTGTCGTCGCTGCGGCCCAGAATGTACCAGAGTCCATCGTCATCGATCGCGGCCCAATCGCCGTGGACCCAGACGTCGGGAAATCGCGACCAATAGGTGTCGATGTAACGTTGTCGATCTTTCCAGAAGCCGCGCGTCATTCCAATCCACGGCTCGCGGATTACGAGTTCGCCGACTTCGCCGCGCACTGATTTTCCATTTTCGTCTACGACGTCGGCCGCCATTCCCGGCAGCGGACCGGAGAACGCGCACGGTTTCATCGGCGTAAGGACGTTGCCCATGACAATGCCGCCGGAGATTTCAGTGCCGCCGGAGTAATTAATAATCGGAAGTTTTCCGCGGCCGACATTTTGAAATAGCCAGATCCACGGGTCGGGGTTCCACGGCTCACCGGTCGAAGCGAACTTGCGCAGCGACGAAAGATCGTGACGATGCACAATTTCGTCGCCGTGGCGCCGAAGCGCGCGAATGAGCGTCGGCGAAACGCCGAGTGCTGTAACTTTATGTCGATCTACTAATTGCCAGGTGCGATCCGGTCCCGGAAAATCAGGCGCGCCGTCGAAGAGCATCATGGTCGCGCCGAGGATCAGCGTCCCGAAAACTTCCCACGGGCCCATCATCCAGCCCATGTCTGTCATCCAAAAAAGCGTTTCGTCTGGATGAAGATCGAGACCCATCCACATGTCTTGCGCCGATTTGATCGGGAAACCGCAATGCGTGTGGACCGCGCCTTTCGGTTTACCGGTCGTTCCCGAGGTGTAGATGATCATCATCGGATCTTCGGCGCTTGTGCGTTCGGTCGACGCGTCACGACGACTGTCCATCTTGTCGATGAGCTCACGCCATGAGTGCGCTGCAAAACCCCTCGCCTTCATCCTCTCTCCTTGTGAAGGGGAGAGGGAAGGGTGAGGAGTCGATCTTGCGGTCGCTTCCAAAACGATCAGATGCCGCAACGTCGGAACTTGGCCCGCTGCTTCGTCCGCAATTGGCATCATCGCACAAAATTTTCCGCGTCGATAAGTTCCGTCGGCGGTGAAGAGCGCTTTCGCGTCGGCGTCTTTCAGGCGTGAGACAATTGCGGCGGCGCCGAACCCCGAGAACAACGGCAGAAAAATTCCACCGATCTTAATGATCGCGAGCATTGCGACCACGATTTCGGGAACCATCGGCATGAACACGCCGACGGCGTCGCCTTTGCCGAGGCCTAACGAGCGCAAGGCGGCAGCCATTTTGTTTACTTCCTCGCGCAGCTGTTTGTAAGTGAGCGTGCGGGTGGTGCCATCTTCGATTTCGGATTTAATCGCGAGCCGATTATCAATCTCGGTGCCGGCGTATTTATCGAGCATGTTGTGAACGATGTTCATCTCGCCACCGACGCACCACTTCGGCCACGGCTTGCCTTCGCTAAGATCGACAATCTGCGAGTAAGGCCTCGAAAATTGGATATCGAGATCGCGCAAGACGGTGTTCCAGAACCAGGCGATGTCGGTGATGGATCGTTGCATCAGCATGTCGTAAGTACCGAGCTGATTTTTGTCGATGAAGCGTTGGAGATTCGACTGTGCGATCAGCTCCGCCGGAGGATGCCAGACGAAGTCGCCGCCGAATTGAAATTCGCTCACGCGTTCAGTTTGCGGTGTTTTGAATTGCAGGGCAACCGCATCGGTTGCAGAAAGTTGGCAGGCGGAGCGCCCGCCTACAGACATCGTCGGTTGCTGATAGGGAAATCGTCGGCAGATTGCACGTCAATTCATGGTCACCACGCTCGCGCATCAACTCGCAAAATACGGCTGCGAGTTAAAATTCGAAGATCTTTCGAAGGAGGTCGTTCACGAAGTAAAACGGCGCGTGATCGATTCTCTTGGTTGTGCGCTCGGCGCCTGGAACGAGGAGCCGTGCTCGATCGCGCGCAAAGTGGCATCCGAATTTTCGGCCAACCGAGGATCGACAATCATCGGGACTTTGCACAAAGCGCCGCCGGACTGGGGCGCGTTCGCGAACGGCTGTTGCATTCGCTATTTCGATTACAACGACACCTATCTTTCGAAAGAGCCGGCGCACCCGAGCGATAATATTTCCGCGGCGTTCGCAATCGCGGAGAGTCTCGGGTCGAGCGGGCGGGAATTGATCACCGCGATCGCGCTCGCTTATGAAGTGCAATGCCGGTTGTGCGACGCAGCGAGCATTCGCGCGCGGGGCTGGGACCATCCGACTTACGGCGATTTTTCCACTGCCGTTGCTTGCGCGAATCTGATGAAACTCGATCCGGAAAAAACCCGGCACGCGGTGAACATCGCCGGCGTAGCCTGTGCAGCGATGCGTCAGGCGCGAGTTGGCGAGCTCTCGCATTGGAAAGGGGTCGCGTTCGCGAACGCGGCCCGACACGGAGTTTACTCCGCTTTACTCGCACGCGCGGGGATGACCGGACCCGCGCCAATTTTCGAAGGGCAAATGGGTTTCGAAAAACAACTCGGCGTAGCGTTGGGCAACGTTGGCGAAAAATTTGTGAAGCGGCCGGATGCAAACAGCCCGAACGAAGGTACGGCGGCGATGATCCTCAACACCAGCATCAAGTTTTGGCCGGCCGAATACCACAGCCAGAGCGCGATCGAGGCGGCGTTATTTCTGCGCAAGGCGATTATCGATCTTGCGCAAGTAAAAGGAATGACGATCGAAAGCCACGACGCGTCGGTCGACATCATTGGGAACGAACCGGAGAAATGGAAACCGGAGACGCGTGAAACGGCGGACCACAGTTTGCCCTACATCGCCGCGATCGCGCTGATCGATGGGGAAGTGAAGGAGAAACAATTTCAGCCCAAACGATTCACGGATCCGGCGATCTGGAAATTTTTGGAGAACGTAAAGGTGGAACGAAACGCGGAATTGAGCGGGATGTATCCCAGTGCGGTGGCCAATATCGTGCATGTCGATCTTGCGGACGGGAAGCGATTGACCAAGCGCGTCGATTACCCGCTTGGTCACGCGAAGAATCCGCTGAAGGATTCTGAAGTGGAAGGAAAGTTCAGAGCCCTGGTCGAACCAAAGCTCGGCAGCGAGCGCGCGCAGAAGATTGTCGATCTTGTCTGGAAGTTGGATGACGCAAAAAACGTAGACGGATTGATGTTGGCCCTGGTGATAAAATGAAAAATAAGACTGCTCGTCTCCGAGAATTAATTTCCAAAGAAGCGGTCATGATGCCGGGTGTGCCGAACGCAGCGATGGCGCGACAGGTCGAGCAGGTTGGTTTCGAAGCGGTTTACATCAGCGGTGCGGGAATGGCCAACGCGACGGCGGGAGTTCCGGACATTGGTTTGCTGACCCTCACAGAAGTGACGCAGTTGGCCAGTTACATTGCGAACGCGGTGAAGATTCCCGCGATTGTCGATGCGGACACGGGTTTTGGTGGTGCAGAAAATATCGCCCGAACAATTCAAGAATTGGAAAAAGCCGGTCTGGCTGGTTGTCACGTCGAAGATCAGGAATTCCCGAAGCGTTGCGGGCATCTCGCCGGCAAGTCGATAGTCGATGTTGAGGAGATGGTGGGGAAAATCAAAGCGGCGGTGGCAGTGCGGCGCGATCCCGATTTCATGATCATCGCCCGGACGGATGCGCGGGCGGTGGAGGATTTTGATCGCGCGGTCGAGCGGGCCGGCGAATATCTAGCCGCCGGGGCGGACGCGATCTTTCCGGAAGCGCTGGAAAGCGCGGACGAGTTTCGCGATTTCGCAAAGGCGATCGATCTGCCGTTGCTCGCGAACATGACCGAGTTTGGCAAGAGTCCCTTGCTTTCGTTC
This sequence comes from Verrucomicrobiota bacterium, assembly GCA_003219215.1. Classification (GTDB taxonomy): domain Bacteria; phylum Verrucomicrobiota; class Verrucomicrobiia; order Chthoniobacterales; family UBA10450; genus AV40. The sequence continues at coordinate 6,273 of QHPY01000121.1, forward strand.
AAAGAACTTTGCGATTTCGGTTACAGGATGGTGATTTTCCCGATGAGCGCTTTTCGGGTTGCGATGAAAGCGAGCGAAGGCTTCTTGCGCGTCCTGAAAAAGAGCGGCACACAAAAGGATTGGATCGACGAGATGCAGACGCGGCAGGAACTTTACGATTTGCTCGATTACGATCCTAATGCGGAAAGCTGGCCGGGGTCTTCAAAGGATTTGTAGGGCAACGGCATCGGTTACCGGCCTAAAAAATCGGCAGGCGGAGCGCCTGCCCTATAATTTTCGCAGCGATTCCAATTCAACCTTGATTCGACGTTGAACGTTTGCCGTTCGCGAGTAAAGAGAACCAAAACCAAATGGCGACTGAAAAGAAACCAGAGTACAGCCCGGGTTTGGCCGGCGTCATTGCGGGCGAAACAGCGATTTGCTGGGTCGATCCGAACGCGGGGCTGATGTACCGCGGCTATGACATTCACGAGATGGGCGACAAAGCAACGTTCGAGGAAGTCGCCTACCTGCTGCTCAATGGCGAGTTGCCGAATGGCAAGCAATTAAAGGACTTCAAACAGCAGATTGCGGCGCAGCGCGATTTGCCCAAGGAGGTCGTGGAGATGCTGCGGCTCTTGCCGAAATCAACGCACCCGATGGACATGCTTCGCACCGGCGTCTCGATGCTGAGCGCGTTCGACAAAGATTTAAGCGACAACTCGCACGATGCGAACATTCGCAAATCGATTCGACTAATCGCACGCGTCTCGACATTGATCACCGACGGCTGGCGGATCTTGCACGGCGAAAAACCGTTGCCGGAAAAGCCGGAGCTGAGTCAGGCCGCCAATTTCTTTTACAAGTTGAACGGGAAGGCTCCGGAAGCGTGGCAAACACGGATGCTGGACACGATTTTCAATTTGTATGCCGACCATGAATTTAATGCTTCGACGTTTGCCGCGCGCGTGACTTCTTCGACGTTGGCCGGTATCTATGCCGCAGTGACTTCAGCCTGCGGGACGCTCAAAGGGCCGTTGCACGGCGGCGCGAATGAGGAATCGATGAAGATGCTCGAGGATATTAAAACGCCTGACCGTGCGGAAGCGTGGTTGAAGAAGCAACTCGCGGCCAAGGCGAAGATCATGGGATTTGGACACCGGGTTTACAAAAAAGGCGATTCACGCGTGCCGATCATGCGCAAGATCGCGCGCGATCTCGGCAAGCGCACCGGAAAAGAGAACTGGGTGCTCATTTGCGAAAAGCTCGAAGAAGTGATGGACCGCGAGAAAGGTCTGTGCGCGAATGTTGATCTTTACGCGGCGCCGGTTTTCTGGATGCTCGGTTTCGCGCCGGCGTTGAATACACCATTGTTCGCTGCTTCACGCGTGGCCGGTTGGTGCGCTCATGTCGTTGAACAACACGACAATAACCGGTTAATTCGCCCGCGTTCGCTTTACACTGGCCCGCAACTTCGAAAATATCCCGGCCCAGCGGACCGTTCGTAGGTCCCGAGCCAGACCGGCCTTTAAACGGACGATTCGATGGCGGAGCAATCACTTCAGGAAAAATACGCTCCGGAAAATTCGTGTTGGGGTTGCGGGCCGTCGAATCGAGAAGGTTTGCGGATCCGTAGCTTCGCTAAAAACGGCGAAGTCGTTGCTGAATGGCAACCGCAGCCGAAGTACGAAGCGTTTCCAGGCGTTTTGAATGGTGGAATCATCGGCACGTTGCTCGACTGTCATTGCAACTGGACGGCGGCCTACCATTTGATGAAACGCGCGGGCGCAGATCGTCCGCCGTGCACCGTCACGGCCGAATATTCAATCAAACTGCTGCGGCCGACTCCGACGAAGGATCCAATTTCACTTTCAGCACATGTTGTCGATCTAACCGGCGACCGCGCCACAGTCGAAGGAACATTGAGCGGCGGCGGAAAAGTTTGCGCGACTTGTCTGGGAATTTTTGTCGCGGTGAAAGAAGGCCATCCAGCATTT